>NZ_JBFTIZ010000042.1:0-23153 GCF_056395165.1 Pedobacter sp. 10L46_2 | reverse complement strand
GGTGTAGACCATCGTTTTTTCCTGCATTTCGAAGGTTGCTTTAGTAGGGACCAAAAGTGCATTGCTTACTTTTAATGGGATGCGAATAAGTGCACTGGCGCCACTCCTAATTAATCCATCGGGGTTGGGGAAACTTGCCCTAAGATTAACTGAACCCGTCTCTGTATTGATTAATCCACTTAAGGTTTCCAGCTTGCCTTTTTTTGAATATTCTGTTCCATTGGCCAACAAAAGTGTTACCGGAGGAATATTCATTAGCTTATCTTTTATGGTTTTCCCTTTGTTGTTTTCTGTGAAATCCAGAAACTGCTTTTCATTGAAGGAGAAGTAGGCAAAAACACTTGCAATATTTGAAACTGTTGTTAGCGGTTGTGGAGATGAACTGCTAACCAGACTGCCTGTTTTATAGGGTAAGTTTCCCACCACCCCATCGGCAGGACTATTTATATGAGTATAGCCAAGATTAGTGCGGGCATTAACTAAACTAGCTTTTGCCTGTGCAAGTGCAGCTTCTTTAGCATGCAGATTAAAATTTGCCTGCTTAAGTTCATAATTACTAATGATCTCTTCTTTTACCAGAGGCAAGGTTTTCTCGACTTGCATTTTTGCAGTACTTACTTCAGCTTCAGCATTTTTTATGGCGGCCGTAGCTGTTCTAACCTCCTGTTCGTACTGGGGGGCATTTATTTTAAAAAGTAACTGACCTTTTTTAACAACTGCACCCTCATCAACAAGTATCTGTTCTACAAACCCATCTACTTTTGGTCTGATCTCTACGTTCTGCTGACCCTGTATAGTTGCTGAGTAATCTGTATTGAGAACAGCATCTTTCGGTTGTACTGTTGAAACCGGATATTCCTGAATAGTTTCTTCCTGCGTTTGGCTTTGTGTGGGGCTGCATGCTTCAAATAGCAACATTCCGCCTAATAATGAGAGTAATTGTATTGTTTTCATAAATGTAATTTTTCTTTTTTGGCATAAGTAGTCCTCATCTCCTAAAAAATCTCTTTTTGGCAGTTAAGGTTAACAGCGATTATTTATCGCCCGAACTAAGTGTTGGGTTAATAATTAAATATGGAGTATCACGATAATTTCATTATAATTCTTTATTTCGTTAAAAAGTTAAGCAAAGTTAGTACTTTTGTGAATAAAACAACCAAATACTTGTTTTATTAGATTATGAAGACAAATCGATTCTTAATGCTTTTAAAAACCCGTGGTGCATTAACTGCAGGAGAAATTTCAAAAGAACTTGGGATTACAAGTGAAGGCGCGCGCTTACAACTCATCAAATTAAGTGAGGAGGGATTGATCAAATCGACCAACGAATCAAAAGGTGTTGGCAGGCCCACCGTTTACTTTAGTTTAACAGAAGAAGGAAATGCTGGTTTTCCTGATACGCATGCCGAACTTACTGTTAAACTGATACAACTTATGAAGACCACGCTGGGCGACGAGGCTCTTGATAAAGTGATAGCAGCAGGCGAACAAGTTGGCAAGGAAAAATATTCTAACGAATTACAATCTATTACAGATCTTGAAGGTCGTATCTCCCAACTCGCAGATATCCGCACACGAGAAGGATACATGGCTGAATATAGTAAAGATGAACAAGGCTATTTGTTGATAGAGAACCACTGCCCAATTTGTGCAGCAGCGCAGGTTTGCCAGGGTTTTTGCGCCTCAGAGCTTAATACTTTTAAGTTTGTATTAGGTGAGGATATAGATATAACAAGGGTAAATCATATTATTGCAGGCGACAGAAGGTGCGCCTACAGAATAACATTAAAGAAGGCTGGTTAAAATAATGCATTCTCCAGCTGCCTGCCGAAGAATGCTCAATTAGATTTATCCTTTTAAAGCAGCAAGACTTTCTTCGATAGTATTGATCTTCGATTCAGCATCTGCTTTTTTATTGCGTTCGTTTTGAATGATCTCAGGTTTTGCGTTTTGTACAAACCTTTCGTTACTCAGCTTAGCATCTACAGATTTCAAAAAGCCTTGTAAATAAACCAATTCTCCATTTAAGCGTTCTATTTCAACGTCAATATCAATAGCCTCATTCAGATGAATAAAGAACTCATCGTTGCCCACCATAAAGTTTACAGCTCCTGGAATCTTATCGTTTACAAACTCAACCTGATTAATATTAGCGAGCTTGAACACAATATTTAACCATTTTTCGAAATCTAAAGACGAATTTACTTTTATAGCCAGAGGAAGTGCTTCTTTAGGCGAGATCTGTTTCGTATTTCTAACGTTTCTGATCTCAGCTACCAGGCCTTTAATAATCTCCACTTCTTTAAGTAATTGCGCATCCGCTTTACCAACAACAGGGTAGTTTGCTACAATGCAGCAATCAAGCTCACCTTTCTCTCCGAAGAGTTCATCATGCCACAATTCTTCCGTTAGGAAAGGCATAAATGGATGTAATAATGTCAGGATTTTTTCAAAGAAACCGATAGTTACTTTTAAAGTTTCAGCGTCTATTGGATGTTGATAAGTTGGCTTTACCATTTCAAGATACCAGGCACAGAAATCATCCCATACCAGTTTATAACAGGCCATTAAAGCTTCCGATAAACGGTATTGTTTAAAGTTCTCTTCAATCTCTGCCAGCGCTTCGTTAAAGCGATTTTCGAACCACAATATAGCTTGTTGGTTGGGATTTTCAAGATTTTCATCAACTTCCCAACCTTTAACTAATCTGAAAGCATTCCAGATTTTGTTGGCAAAATTACGGCCTTGCTCGCAATAGCTTTCGTCGAACATCAAATCGTTTCCAGCCGGAGAGCACAACAACATCCCTACCCTTACTCCATCAGCACCATATTTTTCAATTAACCCAATAGGATCAGGGGAGTTACCCAATGATTTAGACATTTTACGGCCCAATTTATCTCTTACAATACCTGTTAAATAAACATTTGTAAAAGGTTTTTGACCTCTGAACTCATGGCCTGCCATGATCATACGTGCTACCCAGAAAAATAAAATCTCAGGGGCAGTAACCAGATCATTGGTAGGGTAATAGTAGTTAATATCTTTATTGTCTGGATCTTTAAAACCATTAAACACAGAGATTGGCCACAACCATGATGAAAACCAGGTATCCATTACATCAGGATCCTGAGTTACAAAAGGTGCCAGCTGATGTTTAAAACCATGGATTTCAGTTTCCGTAAATACCCCGTCAATATCTTTAAGTTTTAAAAACTCGTCAAGTGCTTCTTCTTTAGTTTTTGCTACAACCCAATTGCCTTTATCATCGTACCATGCAGGAATTTGTTGTCCCCACCACAGTTGCCTGCTGATATTCCAGTCCCTAACATTCTCCATCCAATGACGATAGGTGTTTACGAACTTTTCAGGAATTAACTTAACATCGCCATCCAATACATCTTTCAATGCCGGCTTGGCCATTTCATCCATTTTGCAGAACCATTGCATAGATAGCTTAGGCTCAATAGCTGCATTGGTACGCTCAGAAAAACCTACCTGCGATTTATAGTCCTCAACTTTATCTAAATGACCAGCTTCTTCTAATAAGACAGCAATCTTTTTTCTTGCCACAAAGCGGTCTTCACCAACAAGCACAACAGCAAGTTCGTTTAATGTACCATCTTCATTTAAGATATCTATTACAGGCAACTTATGTTTAACACCCAATTCGTAATCGTTCAAATCATGAGCAGGAGTAACCTTTAAGCATCCTGTTCCAAAATCCATTGTTACATACTCATCCTGAATAACAGGTATCTCACGATTGATTAGTGGTACAAAAACTTTTTTTCCTTTCAGGTGCTGGTAACGCTCGTCGTTAGGGTTAACGCAAATGGCAGCATCGGCCATAATTGTTTCCGGACGGGTAGTTGCAATGGTTAAGAAATCATTGGTTCCCGATACCGAATATTTTATATAATATAACTTTTGATTTACCTCTTTACGGATCACTTCTTCATCAGAAACCGCAGTTTTACCTGCCGGATCCCAATTCACCATACGCACGCCGCGATATATTCTTCCTTTTTTATACAAATGGATAAAACTATCGATTACTGCTTCTGAAAGATCATCTTCCATAGTAAAGCGTGTCCGCTCCCAGTCGCAACTTGCGCCTAACTTTTTCAGCTGATCAAGAATAATACCCCCGTATTTCTCTTTCCATTCCCAAGCATATTTAAGAAATTCTTCTCTGCTAAGGTCTTTTTTGCTGATCCCTCTTTCTTTAAGCATGGCAACAACTTTTGCCTCAGTAGCAATTGATGCATGATCCGTTCCAGGCACCCAGCAAGCATTTTTACCTTGCATACGCGCTCTACGAATCAGCACATCCTGAATTGTATTGTTTAGCATATGCCCCATATGCAAAACCCCAGTCACATTTGGAGGAGGGATTACAATGGTATAAGGCTCACGTTCGTCAGGCTCAGAATGAAAAAAGTTCTTTTCTATCCAGTAGCTGTACCATTTGTCTTCGGTTGCCGCCGGGTCGTATTTTGTAGAAATGCTCATTATTTTGAAAAAGTATCAGATTTGGCTGTAAAAATAAGAATAAAAAAGACAGATGCTATTCGCTTCCCCAAAATCTTGAAGGGAAGATTTTGCATATCAGCTCATAACACTGACTTTTTTGGGAAAAGGAAATAGAAAAATAGGGAAAAAGATCAATGTACATTGATCTTTTTTAACCTTACTTTCTTTACTTCAGGTTTTGCATAAAGTAATCAGTAACCTTTTGATACAAATGTGCTCTGTCTTTACCAATTACATTATGCTCATGGCCAGGGTAGATCATATAATCTACTTGAATACCCTTATCAACAGCTTTTTTAACGAAATCAACAGAATGTTGCTGTACTACAACAGGATCCTGCAGGCCATGGATTAACATCAGTTTTCCCTTTAGCTGGTCAACTTTACTACTCAAGTCAGTAGCAGCATAACCCTCAGGATTTTCCTGCGGAGTATCCATATAGCGTTCAGTGTACATCACCTCATAAAACTTCCAGTTTATTACCGGACCACCTGCAACAGCAGCTTTAAAAATACCAGGATGTGTAACCATAAAATCAACCGTTCCAAAACCTCCAAAGCTCCAGCCAAATAGCCCCATATTAGCAGAATCAACATAAGGAAGCCCCTTCAAGTAATCTACTGCCTTCATCATATCTTCCATTTGAACATCCCCTGCTCTGCGGAACATAGACTGTTCAAAAGCTCTACCCCTATTATCACTTCCTCTTGTGTCGATTGTTAATACCACATAACCATGCTCAGCCATATACCTGAACCAATAATCTCCAGCACCTGCATTCCATGAGTTTAGGATAAGCTGCGCATGTGAGCCGCCGTACCAGTAAACAATAACCGGATACTTTTTTGTGCTGTCGTAATCAACTGGTTTATATAAGCTACAATACAAATCGTCTCCACTGTTACTTTTTATAGTAAAGATTGAGGAGTTTTCTGTAGCAAATGCAGCTAAAGGATTGGGTGCTTTTAATAATGTTTTTGTTTTAGCAGTTGCAGTTTCTATTAACTGGATTACTCGGGGTTGTTCCGGACTACTATAATTATCAATTACAGTGTTTCCAGAAGTGCTCACCTGTGCACCATGTACAGCAAATCCTTGTGTAATCCTATTAGATTTACCTGATTTTAAGTTAAGCACATATAAATTACGGGTTATGGGAGATTCTTCAGTAGAAACATAAAACAGCTGATCACCTTTTGAATTAAATCCTTTTACATCAAGTACCTCCCAGTTTCCTTTTGTCAATTGTTTCAATACTTTTCCATTTAAATCATATAGATATAAATGATTCCATCCATCACGGTTACTTTGCCAGATAAACTTAGCAGGATCATTTTTGAGGAATAACATAGGCACCAATGGCTCAACATATTTCTCATCCTTTTCTTCAAATAATGTTTTCACAAAATCACCGGTTGCTGCATCATATTGATTTAGCTTCATGTGATTCTGTCCGCGGTTTAAAACCGCAATGTATATGTATTTATCATCCGGGCTCCATGCAATATTAGTAAGATACTGCTCAACAGGTTCACCTGTTTTAAGGTACACCACAGCTTTCGTATCTGCATTATAAACCCCTACAGTTACCTCATGGCTTTTATCGCCTGCCATAGGATATTTGATATTTACATTTTTAGCAGGTCTCGTGGTCCAATCTATGATCGGATAATCAGAAACCATGCTTTGATCCATTCTATAAAAAGCGAGTAGCTTACCGCTATTGCTCCAGAACGTACCTTTAGTTATTCCAAATTCATCACGATGAACCGACGAAGCATACACAATATCTTTGCTGCCATCTTTAGTTACCTGATTTTGATCAGTACCATTTGTCACAAACAAATTGAAGTTATCCAAATAAGCGATGTAACCAGCGGTACTTTGTTCAACACTAGTTTTACTACCAATAGATTGATCTATGAGCACCTTATAGGTATTCTTTACAGGATTAAACGCAACTTTACTTCCGTTAACCGTTAATATCCAGTCGGGTCCCTGATTAAATTGAATAACAGGCATCGACTTTAAAGTATTCTTTTGAAATGACTTTAATTTCTGATTTAACTGGACCAATGATAAAAATTGCTGTTCATGCTGACTCTTAAAATTGCCACTCATCCATACGGGTTCATTCCCTATTTTTTTGGCATACACATAATCTTCTGTGCCATAAATAAATTGAATTTGAGAAAGATTTTCCGGAGCCAAAGTAGTGCGTGCATTACTCATTGCATCCTGAATGGTCAATTGTTTATCCTGGGCTATGCCATAAAAAGCAATTGACAACAATTGAATACATAAAATCAGTTTTTTCATCAGTTGTTCTAAAAGATGATGAAGCTATCATGCGCCGCCCGCTATTATTCATTTCGGTTTATATAATGCAGCACATGATGGTTTCATCGTATGAATAATAAGTTGGGGCCAAACTTATACAAAATATCGCAAATTACATCGTTGGCTTGATTACCTTTGATGTGTGAAAAACATCTTTATAGGTTTACTGTTCGCTATGTTGTGGGCTTCAGCATCTGTAGCTACAAAATTTGGCATTTTATCTGCGCCTCCATTGGTCCTGGCAAATATTCGTTTTTTCCTGGCAGGGCTTGTATTACTCTCATTTGGATATATATTTAATAAATCCTATAAATTACCTAATGCCGAAGAATGGAAGCACCTTTCAATATTTGGCCTTTTAAATACCACCGTTTATCTTGGCCTGTACGTATGTGCGATGAAATATACCGCAGCAGGTATAGGCAGTTTGGCTACATCTACAAACCCACTATTAATTGTACTATTGTCTTCCTGGCTAATTGGCCGTAAACCATCAAAAGAAGAAATATTTAGCATTATAATAGGTATGGCAGGTATTGGAATTGCCACCTATCCACTGTTAAAAGATAGCAGTACAACTATATTGGGAATCAGCTTATTGATGTTAAGTATGGTCTGTGTATCTTTTGCAAGTGTATACTACGCAAGAGTGAAATGGAAGCTCCCCAACATTTTGATCAATGGGTGGCAGGTGGCGCTAGGGGGAATATTTCTGCTCCCATTTACCTTTTTCTTTAGTGATTTCTCATTGATACGAATGGACAACAGGCTTATATTCTCTGCTTTATGGCTTAGCCTTGCAGTGTCTGTAATAGGGCTTATATGTTGGTTCTACTTATTAAAAATAGATACGGTTAAAGCTTCACTATGGCTGTTTCTATGTCCACTTTTCGGTTTCTTTTATGCCTGGTGGTTAATGGACGAGCCTATTACCATGTACACAGTTGCAGGCACTTTGCTTGTTGTTTTCGGATTATATCTTGGCCAGAGAAAAAAATTAAGCAGAAGTATTAATTAGCAGTAAACAGATCATACCTTACCAAACAATAGAACATATTTTACACCCCTTACACAATAAAATATGTTAAAATATGTTAAATAGGTATAACTGACTTAGTCATGAAAGCAATAAAACTATTTTTCTTTTCAGGTTCCTTGCTTAGGCGGTTCAGCCTAACTAAAATCTACTACTGGTTTAACAAGTAATATTTTGAATAGACAAAATGCTTGTTAAGCAGTATTTATTACTTTTACCTCATTGATGTTATTATAAACACCACATGTCGCAGGGATTCTCCTGCATAGGTAAAGTGTTATAAAATCTGTTGACTAACTTTATGAATATTTTAAAACTAACCAGGCACATTGCTGCCTTAGGAATTCTTGCGACCGGCTATACGGCTAGTGCTCAATCTCCCGCAAAATTTATTGACCCGACCAACATGGATCTCAGCGTAAAACCTGGAGATGATTTTTACACATATGCCAGCGGCACATGGATTAAAAACAATCCTGTTCCTGCAAAAGAAACACGTTGGGGCAGTTTCAATGTATTAAGAGATTTTAATATAAATGCAGTAAAAGGACTTGTAGAAGATGCTGCTGCTGATAAAACAGCTCCGGTAGGATCAGTAAAAAAACGTGTAGGTGATTTCTTTGCCGCCGCAATGGACAGCATAGCAATTGAAAAACTGGGTTATAGTCCAATTAAAGCTGACCTGGAAAAAGTTAAACAACTTAAAACTGTTCAGGATATTTTAGACCATACGGTATATATGCGCGTAAGCGGGCTTGCTTCTCCCATGTTTGGATTTAGTGTCGGTCAGGATAGAAAAAACGTAACAAAATACCTTCCTCAACTTGGACAGGGAGGCACTACACTTCCTGATCGCGATTACTATTTGAAGGATGATAGCAGGAGTGTAAAGATTCGTGAGGCATATACAACCTACATGACTACCCTTTTTGGTTTAATTGGCTACAATAATACAGAAGGTCAGAAAAAAGCAGCAACGGTAATGTCGATAGAAAAGAAATTTGCAGATGCTCAAATGTCTCGTGTAGAAATGCGCGATCCATATAAAACCTATAATAAGTTTACTGTTGCAAACTTTAGCAAAACCACTCCATCTGTAGACTGGGCAAAAATGCTGCTTAAACTAAAAGTAAGCGGTCAGGATACGATACTTGTTTCTGCGCCAAAATTCTTTGTGACTTTTGACGAAATGCTAAAGAGTGTTTCATTAAAAGATTGGAAAACATACCTGGAATGGAATGTATTAAAAAATGCTGCTCCTAACCTAAGTTCACCTTTTGTGGCCGCAAACTTTGCTTTTAATCAGGTACAAAGCGGACAAAAAGTTCAAACTCCAAGATGGCAAAGAATGTCGCAATTAACAGATGGCACAATTGGAGAATTATTAGGACAACTATACGTAGCCAAATATTTTAAGCCAGATGCAAAACTGCGTATGACCGAGCTCATCAGTAACCTTAGAAAAGCATTTGAGATCAGGATTAAAAATCTGGACTGGATGAGTGCTGCAACAAAAGAAAAAGCACTTGCCAAACTAAATGCATTTGTGCCAAAAATAGGATATCCTGAAAAGTGGAAGAATTATGATGGTTTGGTTATAAGCCGTGCTGCCTATTTCCAGAACTTAAGAAATGCAGGTGCGTGGGGGTATAAAGAATCAATAGATCAGTTAGGCAAACCTGTTGACCGTACACGTTTTGGAATGACCCCGCCAACCGTTAATGCCTACTATAGCCCAACAATGAACGAGATTGTGTTTCCCGCCGGGATTCTTCAGTTCCCGTTCTTTGATCCAAATGCTGATGATGCGGTTAATTATGGTGGTATTGGTGCTGTAATTGGACATGAAATGTCTCACGGATTTGATGATTCAGGAAGCCAGTATGATAAAGATGGTAATCTTCGTAACTGGTGGACTGACGAAGATAAGACTAAATTTGAAGCAAAAACCAAAGCTTTAGGAGAGCAATTTGATGCATATACTGTATTAGATACCATCCACGTAATAGGAAAACTAACGATGGGAGAAAATATAGGTGACCTTGGCGGCCTTAATGCTGCATATACAGCATTTAAATTAACTAAACAGGGTCAGTCAAATGAAAAGATTGATGGTTTTACACCAGATCAGCGTTTCTTCCTATCATGGGCACAGGTTTGGCGAGGTAACATTTTACCTGAAAGTGCAGCGCAGCTGATTAAAACAGATCCGCACTCGCCAGGACCTTACAGAACCATTGGCGCACCTGTAAATATGGATGCGTGGTATGAGGCATTTGACGTTAAACCAGGTGATAAATTATATAAGAAACCTGAAAACAGAATTAGAATTTGGTAAATACATAATATAATGGCGCTTGCAAAAGCGCCATTATATTAGTTTTTTGCTTTATCGTATACTAAATCAGTGAGTTGATCGAGTGATTTTAATATTCGATCCATATCATTCGGATTATTAATATCAATACCACAAAATGGATTTCCGCTAGCCTTAGACTGTAATACCATAAAAATTATACCTGCTACCTGCAATGCCATTATCGCACGAAAGTCAACACCTGATTTTTCGAAATTCGGAAGAAGTAGTTTAAAAACTTCCTCACCAAAAGCTTCCCGCTTTAAACCAACCTCCTTCATCAGTTTACTTTTTTCACTGGTTTCCCAGATAACGATCTTCTGCATTTCCTCTTCAGTGTAAAAAAAACTAAGGTGAGTTTTTAATATTGTCTTAACCATAGGCCGGCCACCATCAATTTGAGATTCGGCCATAAGTCTTTCCATGTCTCCAGATAAACTAATCCAATAATCTTTTGTCTTTACATAGGTTTCTATCAAATTATTTACATTGTTATCAAAATACCTATAAATCAACTTCTTATTGACCTCTGCTTTTTTAGCAATATTGTTAACACCTAATGCCGTATACCCCTCATTCTTAATAATTTCACCTACCGCAGCAATCAATTTAAGCATAGTTCTTTCCTTATCTCTAATTGCTCCGGCTATACGTTTTCTAGGTTTCTCCATGGGCTAAAAATAAGAAAAAAATGTGTATGTCACCACTTTGCAAAATTCTAACAACTATTTTTGAGAAAGTTTATGTACCTAAATAACCAAATTAACATCTCTCACTATGAATTACATACCGGAACCTTTACCAGACCTAAAAGCCATTAGAATTTCGAACCTGGCTGCAGGAGACATTATAGTCAATCTGGGCACCCTCCTCGAAATCATTGAAAATGAAGACTCTTTCTCGTTAGTTATAGATAGAATGGAACAAAGACAAGTCTGGAATTTTAATAAAACTGAAGAATTAATCATTAAATCCGACTAATAAAGAAGAAATCAAATTATTAACTCAACGCTCAACAATTCAAATGACCAGGAAGGAATTTCGGGTCATTTTTATTTTATAGAAATTCATAATTAATATCGTAAAGGCATATTTTCACTTTTTTTTAATATTCGCTGTAACCTTTCGCACCATTCCTGCATCTTATAAATAACTAAATAAGAATCACAAAAACCATTCACATATTCGATTAATATGCTTAAAAGCGTATGTGGAAAAAGTATGCCATTATGAAACCTGATAAATACATTCTACTTCTCGCCATATTTGCCTTTACGCTGACTTTTACAGTCGCGAATGCGCAATCAGACAATACAACCGGAGAAATATCCGGTAAGGTGTTAGACGAACAGCAAAAGGCATTTCCGTATGCCACCATTAGCTTGTTAAATGCCAAAGATTCAACCACTGTAAAAGGGACACTTACTTCCGACAATGGAACCTATCAGTTAAAAGAAATTAAACAAGGGAATTATCTTATTGCCATTTATGTAGTTGGTTACAAAAAGGTATTTAAGGGGCCTTATTCTATAAGTTCAAGCAAAAAAACTCACGATCTAGGCAATGTTCAATTGGCTACCGATGCAAAAGAGCTTAAAGGTGTTGAAATTGTTAAACAAAAACCCCTGATAGAAAGACAGATTGATAAAACAGTCATAAATGTAGAAAATAGCGCATTGGCAGCTGGTAATACGGCTCTGGATATTTTACAGAAGTCGCCTGGAGTTACTGTCGACAAAGATGGCAAAATTAGCTTAAAGGGTAAACAGGGTGTTACCGTAATGCTTGATGGCAAACCTACCTACCTATCTTCAGAACAATTAGCCAATCTTCTTAGATCTACTGAGGGAAATGCAATCCAATCTATCGAATTAATTACCAACCCCTCTGCAAAATATGACGCCGCCGGTAACTCTGGGATCATCAATATTAAACTAAAAAAGAACAGAAATTATGGTACTAATGGCTCTATACTTGGAGGTGTTGGTTACGGAAGATATTACAAGGCAAATGGTGGTTTAAACCTAAATCATCGTGAAAAAAAAATCAATATTTTTGGAAATTACGATTACGGACGCAATAAAGGGTTTGGCAGCACAGATATTGCCAGGGTAAACAATACCGCAACGGATCAAACCTATTTTGATCAAACAAATATGAACATACGACGCAGAAACAACAGCAATTATAAAGGCGGGATAGACTATTTCATCAATGACAAGAACACAATTGGTTTTGCTTTTAATGGATATAATGCAAACGGAAAAAATGCATCAGATGTGCTTACATTGATCGGTGATCAGCCTTCCAAAACAGATTCATCAGTAGTTGCTCAAAACCCTAACAGGTATAAATACACCGGCATGTCGTACAACCTGAATTATAAAGGGACAATAGACACCCTGGGACAGGAAATAAGCATAGATGCTGATTACTCCGAACATATAGGAAGACAGGATAACAATTTCAACAATAGATATTTAAACAACCAAGGTCTGCCTGCCAAACCTGATTATATTTTTAGAAATGCTACACCATCCACGACCAAAATATGGGCAGGAAAAACAGATTACACCTACCCTATTAACAAAGAGATGAAACTTGAAGTTGGCTTAAAATCGAGTTTTGTAGAAACAGACAACAACTTCATCTTTGAGAACTACGAAAACAACCAGTGGCAAAACGATGTTAAGCGCAGTAATCAATTCCTTTACGATGAAAATATCAATGCTGCCTATGCTAACCTCAACAAAAAATTTAAAACTACTTCTGTACAATTAGGATTAAGAGCTGAACAAACCAACTCAAAAGGAAATTCTGTTACAGAACAAAAGATTGTAAACAGACATTACCTTAATCTGTTCCCAAGCATTTTTATAAACCAGGAACTATCTAAAGATCATGAAATGGGCCTCTCTTACAGCAGAAGAATTGACCGTCCAGATTATGGTTCATTAAATCCATTTATCTATTACCTTGATTTGTATTCTTACAGGTTTGGGAATCCATTCTTAAAACCTCAATACACTAATGCTTTCGAGCTATCCTATTCTTACAAAAAAACATTAAACGTAACATTTGGGTATAGCCATACCACTGATGTAATGTCTGATGTTCTATTAACAGATACGGCTAAAAAAACAATTTTCATTTCTAATCAGAACCTTGCTACGCAAGATGCATACAACCTGAACATTAGTTATCCAATACAAATAACCAAGTGGTGGAGCAGTAATAACAACTTTACCGGATTCTACAACAATTTCAAAACTCCAGATCTTTTAGGCCAACCGTTTCAAAGTGGAAGAGTTGCATTTAACTTTAATACAACACAGACCATTACTGTAAATCCGTCATTAAATATAGAATGGTCTGGCTTTTATCAATCTAAACAAGTTTACGGAACAATATTAATAGACCCTCAGTACGGTATTGACCTTGGTATAAATAAATCTTTCATGGATAAAAAATTGAGTATCAAACTTGCTGCCAATGACTTGTTTAAAATGCAAAAAAGTGTAATTACAAGTGCACTGTCTTCACAAAACTATGTAGTTAATGAAAGATGGGAAAGTCAGGTATTCCGCTTAACATGTACATACCGATTTGGAAGTAACGATATTAAAGCAGCCCGTCAGCGCTCAGGTAGTTCCGAGTCAGAAGGCCGCAGGGTTAAATCCGGCAAATAGTAACTAATTATATTTCTCCCGAACCTTTTTACTAAGCTTTCTTAGTACAAAGGTTCGGGATTCTGCAACACGGCTTTTCAATTCAGGATCAGGCAATACGTCCAAACTATCTAAAGATATCCACTGGCGTTTTGCCATGTGATAAGCTTGCTGAATACCCGGTCTTGCCACCAGCATATCAAACTCATCCGGATCACATTTAATAGAAAACCTTCCTTCTTCAAGAGACATAATCACATAAATTTTTTCTTCAATCATAAAACACAGGTGATCCCACTTCATACCTTCAGTAGTTCCCTTTAGGCTCAGGCAATAATCTCTAAATGTTTCAATATCCATAGCAAGCAATTAAGGTCTAAAGTTAAAAACTATTTTATCTAAGTTTGCACTGATGAATAAACTTATCCAAACCGCTGATGGTTCAAACACACTATACAACGAAAGTATTGGCGAAAATTATCATTCCAAACACGGTGCTTTGCAGGAAAGCAAACATGTATTTATTGATGCCGGTTTAAAGCATGCAATAGCCAGCTTTCCGGATAAAGAAATATCTGTTTTGGAGGTTGGCTTTGGCACAGGACTTAACTTTTTAATGAGCATTTCTCATTGTGCCGAACATCAGATAAAGCTTCAATATATTGGCCTGGAGGCCTTTCCATTAAGAATTGAAGAATTAGAATCAACAGGCTATGCCGCATACGTACCCGATACTGTTTGGAACAGTTTGATTGACAATTATGGAAAAGCATTACTGCAGGCAGTAACCATGCTTCCAGACCAACAGCTTAAAATTGTACAAACATATCTTCACAGGTTCCAGACTGAACAAAGATTTGACCTCATTTACTTTGATGCTTTTTCTGTTCAGCATCAACCCGAAATGTGGACAGACGAGATTATTGCACATACTTGCCAATTTTTAAAACCGGGAGGCATATTCGTTACATATGCAATTACCGGAAAACTTAAACGTGCACTCAAATCAGTAGGTTTTACCATAGAAAAGCTTCCCGGAGCACCGGGAAAGCGAGAAATGCTAAGAGCAACTAAAGCAATTGAACCCAAATAATTATTATAAATTACAAACCACCGACTATATTAGAAACACCATGCTGTTAAATTTGTTAAGTAAGTAATAATGCGCTCGCACAACCTACCTTAACAACAGAAATTACAGCGATGAAAAAAAGAAAATTAGGAAACTCCGATTTATTTGTTTACCCAATAGCCTTTGGGGGAAATGTATTTGGCTGGACCGCGGATGAAAAGAAATCATTCGAAATACTTGATGGCTTTACCGATGCAGGCTTTAACTTTATAGACACCGCAGATGTATATTCTGCCTGGGTACCCGGAAACACCGGTGGGGAATCTGAGACAATAGTCGGAAACTGGATGTCGCAGAGAAATAACAGAGACAAAATTATACTTGCCACAAAAGTTGGTGCCCCAATGGGACCTGATAAAAAGGGCTTGTCTAAAAAGTATATCTTTCAGGCTGTAGAAGACTCCTTAAGAAGATTAAAAACAGACTACATAGATCTTTATCAATCTCATTACGATGATCCTGACACACCAATACAAGAAACACTTGAGGCATATCATCAATTAATAAAAGAAGGCAAGGTTCGATGGATTGGCGCTTCCAACTTAACACCGGAGCGCTTAACTGAATCGTTGGAAATAGCAAAAAAATTCAATCTCCCTAAATATCAAACCTTACAGCCAGAATACAACTTATACCAACGCGAGGGTTACGAAAAAAACTTCGAACAAATTGTACAGGATAATGATTTAGGTACAATTAACTATTATGCTCTGGCAAGTGGCTTTTTAACCGGAAAATACCGTTCAGTAGAAGACCTTAATAAAAGTCAGCGGGGTGGTGCAGTTAAAAATTACTTGAATGAAAGAGGATTTAAAATTTTAAAAGCCCTTGATGATGTATCAGAACAATACAGTGCAGATCAGGCAAGTATAGCACTGGCCTGGCTTATTGCACGTCCATCCATAACTGCACCAATTGCAAGCGTTACCAGTTTAGACCAGCTCGAAGATCTTAAGAAAGCCGCAACATTAAAACTAAATGTTGAGGATATTGCAATCCTTGACGAAGCCAGTGCCTGGGAATAACCTTTAATTCTTTTAATAAAAACAAACGCCCCGCTAAATATTTGGCAGGGCGTTTGTTTTTAGTTAATTTTCCTATGTTAAACTTTTCTAACTGGCTTAATAAATCATCTATGAGAAACATCACGCTCCCTTTTTACGCTAAACTTGCTTTGGTGCTATTTGCAATCATCTGTTTAGGGTACCTCGCCATTTTAGGACAAACATTACTTGCGCCACTGCTAACGTCATTCTTGCTGGCTTTACTGTTATTACCTCTTTCTAATTTTCTGGAACAAAAATGGCGCTTTAAAAGGAGTCTGGCTGCAATCGTATCTGTGATACTCATGATCGCTTTTATATCTAGCATACTATATTTTTTGGCAAACCAGCTTACCGATCTCTGGCAAGACTGGCCTGCGCTTAAAAAGCAAGGAGAAACTTCATTTCACGACATCCAGAATTGGATTTCAAATACCTTTAACATCAATACAAAAAAGCAGATAGACTATTTAAGAGATAGTACCAGTGCGGCACTTTCCACCAGCGCCACTGTTTTAGGCGCTACATTACTTACCCTGTCTTCAACGCTGCTTTTTCTGTCTTTTCTATTACTTTTTACCTTTTTCATCTTAAACTATCGTAAAGTACTTTTCACCTTTTTAACCGCTGTATTTGAAGAACAACATGCAGATAAGGTAGGAGAAATTGTAAGGCGCATACAATATATCATCAAAAAATATATCACCGGATTATTCCTGCAAATGCTCATCGTTACCTTATTAATGATCTTAGTACTTTGGGTATTAAATGTAAAGTATGCGGTGTTACTTGGTCTGATTGCCGGCATTTTCAACATCATCCCCTATATAGGCATCTTTACCGCGTTGCTGATCAGTGCGCTGATTACTTTTGCTACTGCAGGCGCAGCCAAGATGTTACTTGTGGTGGTTGCCTTTGCAGGTGTTCATGCCCTGGATGGCAATGTATTAATGCCATTGGTTGTAGGTTCAAAGGTAAAGATAAATGCACTATTTGCCTTTATAGGCATAGTAGTTGGCGAAATGATATGGGGCATATCAGGTATGTTCTTATGTATTCCCTACATGGCAATGCTAAAAATTATATTTGATCGTGTAGATTCTTTAAAACCATGGGGAGTTTTACTTGGCGGAGAAGAAAAGCCGCATAAAAAACGTAAGATATATCGAATCACAAAGAATATTAAGCTCGAAGAACAGGAATAAAAACAAATTTTAATAGCTTGATAAATGCCCGAAAACAGAACGCCGCATATACTTAATACCTCTGCAACCTTACTGGGTTTGTGCTTTATTGTATTGACCTCTCTTAAGGTCGCAAAAATGAGCGACAGTACAATCATTGACGAAACAACAGCTCTTGCAATTATATTATTTATGACGGCCTGTATTTTATCATTTCTTTCCATGAAAAGAAGAGGTCCCTCGAACTATCCTTTAGAGAGAGCTGCCGATATTATATTTTTATTAGGCCTTGTTGTTCTTTTTTTAACCACAATGATGGTTACCTTTAACGTCATAAAATAAACACCCAATGCCTAATAATATACCTCCTGTTACTGCAAACGATCCTGCCTCGGCATTTCAAAGACTACTTACAGTGTTAGATACATTACGCACACAATGCCCATGGGATAAAAAACAAACCATGGAAACGCTGCGACATTTAACTATTGAGGAAACCTATGAGCTATCTGATGCTATCCTTGAAGGAGACCTTGACGAGGTAAAAAAAGAGCTGGGAGATATGTAATGATGCACCTTGTTTTTTACGCCCGCATAGCGTCAGAAACTAATGACTTTACCATAATTGATGTACTGAACAGTGTATGTGATAAATTAATTAGCAGACACCCGCACATCTATGGAGATGTTGAGGTACAAGATGAGCACGATGTAAAACGAAACTGGGAGCAACTAAAACTTAAAGAAGGAAACAAATCTGTTTTATCGGGGGTACCCGCTGGTCTGCCGTCTCTGGTAAAAGCAAGTCGCATTCAGGAAAAAGCAAGAGGTGTTGGCTTTGATTGGGACAATAAGGAACAGGTTTGGGAAAAGGTTGAAGAAGAGTTGCAGGAATTTAAAGATGAGTATAATGTAGTAGATGGTGCCGCTATAGATATAGAAAAAGCAGAAAGTGAATTTGGCGACCTACTGTTCTCTTTAATTAATTACGCTCGTTTCATTAACATCAATCCTGAGAACGCATTAGAAAAAACCAACAAAAAATTCATTAAGCGCTTTCAATATCTTGAAAGCAAAGCCAAAGAAAATGGCAAAGCACTGAATGATATGACACTGGCAGAAATGGATATTTACTGGAATGAGGCCAAGAGCTTGAAGTAACAATTTCATTTTACTAAAAAAAGCATATCAATCGTTTGCACTCAAACTAACAAGCTCATATACTGCCACTTACAATAATCCAAAAAATTAAATAGACATAACCTTAGTTTGGGCACCCATTCCTCTTTTAAAAAGGAGTTAAAACCTCCTATTTTGCGTTAAAACCTAAAAAATGCCCTGATAATCAGACAACGTAACTGGTTACAATAAGTGATTAATTTAACGTTAAATTAATCACTTATTAAATTCCGATAGTAATTCAGTAAAAAACTGCCAGAACAAACGTTTGCGCAATTTTTACATTACAATTGAACGGCCCCTCACTGTTTTTAGCTCTACCTTCACTCTTAATACTTTATATCAGTTTATGCACTCAAAAGCATAAATCTGATTGGGAAAAACTAAACAAAACTAAACTAAAATGATAATGAAATTTCATAGGGCTCTCCTTATTGACTTTTTTCATTTCTACCCCGACAGTTATTTCGCTGGGCCATGTTTTTTAACAAAAACACACCTAAAATCTGCCAGCTTCCTTTTTAAAACTAAAACAACAAACATATAAACCAATAAATATGAAATCTAAATTTCTACTATTTTCACTATTAATAACATTTCTCCTCTCTATAGAGGGTTATGCCCAAACAGGGATTAAAGTAAGCGGAAAAGTTTCGGATGCCAAAGGAGAAGGCATCCCGGGAGTTAGTGTTAAAGTAAAAGGTGGTAAAGTAGGTGCCCTTACCGATGGTTCCGGTAATTATGCGCTTACTGCACCAGATGCACAAAGCATTCTGCAATTCTCGTTTATCGGTTTCGATTCTCAGGAATTTACTGTTGGATCTAAAACACAAATAAATGTAACCTTAAAAGAAACTCAAAATGAACTTGAGCAGGTAGTTGTGGTAGGTTACGGTACATCAAAGAAGAAAGACCTTACCGGTGCGATTAGCTCTATTTCAAAAGAAAGCTTAAACTTAGGGGGTGTTACTTCAAACGTTGCACAAGCCATTCAGGGTCGTGCTTCGGGTGTACAGGTTACTCAAGCTAGTTCAGCACCGGGAGGTACAAGTATTATCCGCATCAGGGGTGGTAATTCAGTAAAATCTACTAACGAACCTTTGTACGTAGTTGATGGTTTTATTACAGACAATGGTAAAGATATTTCGCCAAGTGACATTGAAGACATTCAAATCTTAAAAGATGCATCTGCTACGGCTATTTATGGTTCCAGGGGTGCAAATGGAGTTGTTCTAATTTCAACAAAAAGAGGTAAATCAGGAAAAGCATCAGTAGAACTAGAAAGCTATTATGGAACTCAACGGATCAAGAACAGACCTGATTTAATGAACGCGACTGACTACAAAGCTATTGCTAACGCAAAAGCAATTGAGCAAGGAAACCCGCCAGAATATACTGCCGAAGATTTAGAGAGTTCTACTAATACTGATTGGTTTAGTCTTGCTACAAGAAATGCCACAGTACAAAGCCATAACTTAAACATCAGCGGTGGTAATGAAGATACACGTATCTCTATCTCAGGAAATTATTTCGGACAAGTAGGTGCATTAAAGAAAACAGATTTCGATCGTTACTCTGGTCGTTTCAACATAGATCAAAAAGTTGGTAAAAGATTTAAAGCTGGCGCGAATATATATGCTGCCAGATCATTTTCGCAATTTAAAACTTACGACGGAAACATAGTACCAWCTAACGTATTATATGGTATTATGTTCACTTCTCCGGCTATTGCTCCATACAATGCAGACGGAACATATGCTCGTAGAAATGGGAAAGATAATCCTTTAGCTTGGTTACTTGAACCCACTAACGATCGTTACAACAATAGAATGACTGCTAACATTTTTGGTGACCTGCAAATTCTTGACGAGCTTACCTTACATATTAGTGGAGGAACAGAATTTTCAGCAACTAAAGAAGGAACTTACCTACCTACTACTCTTGTCTCAGGAGAAAAGGTTCAGGGACAGGCTTCGGTGAATGAACTAAATTCTACCCGTAATTTAATGGAAACTTATCTTACCTATAAAAAGGTATTTAATGAGATACATTCATTTACCGCATTAGCAGGATTTTCTTATCAGTTCGATCAAAATGAAAGACATTATACTCAGGTACAAAAATTCACTACTGATAAGTACCTTTATAACAATCTTGATGGTGCTGCTGAAAGAATTAAAGCTATTACTGATAAGCAAGAAGCAATAATGTATTCTTATTTCGGTCGTTTAAATTATGCTTTAAAAGACAAATATCTGGCTACATTCACTATCCGTCAGGATGTTTCATCAAAATTCTCTTCAAAAAACAGAATAGGATATTATCCATCAGGATCATTAGCCTGGAGAGTTAGCGATGAAGATTTCATGAAGGATAATAAGATCTTTTCTAACTTAAAAGTTAGAATGGGATACGGTGGAACAGGTAACGACCGGGTAAACAACTACGTATACATGAGTACATTTGGGCCAACCGGAGTTTCATTAAGCGAAGAAAGTGACCTATACGGCGGTGTTGTTGGCACCCGTTTACCTAATCCCAACTTAAAATGGGAAAGTAATTATCAATTTGATGCAGGTGTAGACATGGGCTTTTTAAATGACCGCTTAAGTGTTACAGCTGATTATTATCGCAAAACAACAAAAAACCTTCTGCTAGATATTCCAATTGAACAAATCTATGGATTCAACTCTCAGTTAATCAATGGTGGATCACTTCAAAATCAAGGAATCGAGCTTTCTATCAACAGCAGAAACGTTGAGAATGATAACATGACATGGAATACCACTTTAAACATTGCTTATAACAAACAAAAAGCAATAAATCTAAACGACAGACCATACATTATTTCTCAAACAGCTAATCCCGATGGAGCTGTGCCAGCAGCTGATTTCACCAAGCTAGCTGTAGGTAGAGAATTAAGTGAACTATATGGCTATGTTTATGATGGAGTAATTAAGACAGGCGAGGTTTATGCTGCTCAACCCCTATCTAAACCTGGAGATCCAAAATATAAAGATTTAAATGGTGATGGAGCAATTACCGCTGATGATCGCAAGGTACTAGGAAACGCTTACCCTCATTATGTTTTAGGGTTTAATAACAGCTTCACATATAAAGGTCTTGAACTTGGCATATTCTTCCAAGGTGCTTTTGGATCTGATCTTTATAATATGAATCGCTTGTTATTGGAAACTTACACAGGTACAGATGCATTACAGCGCTGGACCCCTCAAAACAACAATACTGATGTACCTAGAAATGGATATTTTACCTCAAAATATGGTGGCTATATCAACTCTAGATTCGTAGAGAACGCGTCATATGTGAAACTGAAAAACTTAAGTATTGGCTATAACATTCCAACTTCAAAAATTGGATTCTTAAAAGGTATTAGTACTGCTAAGATATATTTTAATGCACAAGATTTGTTTACCATCACCAAATATACTGGTTCAGATCCTGAAGTAAATTCGAATAACAGTGATACTGATCCCAATAGCACTAATTTAAGAGCTGGTCTGGATTTCAATGCGTATCCGGCTTACCGTTCTTTCACTCTTGGTCTTAAATTAAATTTCTAACCTATTACAATTGTCAATTATGAAACGTACTATAATTTTATTCTCAGCTTGCATAATAGGTCTTGCTTCATGTAAAAGAATCGCAGAGCCTACGGTCTATAGCATCCTAACAGAAGCAAATGCTTTTCAAACAAAGGCCGATGCAGTAGCCGCTGTAAACGGAATCTATGCAAGGTTAAAACAGCCTAGTGGTGTTAGCGATTCCTACCAATACTATGCTGGTTTTCAAATGGCCATAACAGATTTCACAACAGATATTGGTCATTCTTTTCAATCAGGAGATATCTCACAACTTTCTGACGCACAATGGTCAACCAACAATAAATATATCAACTTCGCCTATCAACATCAATATAAGCTTATTTCAGATGCAAATACTGCGCTCTTCAACATCCCAAAGATCAAAACGCTTACTGAAACACAATTGAATCAATATTTCTCCGAAATCAAATTCCTTCGTGCATTGGCTTATATAGATCTAACAGATGAATTTGGCCCGGTTATCCTAACTACCGAAGAAAATCTAAAAAATCCAGATTACACCACAAAAGTGCCTCCTGCAAGTCTGGAAGTTATCAATGCGTTCTTAATAAGTGATCTGGAATCGGCCGCAGCAAACCTCCCTGTTAATTACGAAGGAAAAGCCATTTACCCTACCAATGATGTTGGTCGGGCTACTAAAGGCGCTGCACTTTCGTTGCTTACCAAACTGTATATGCGCGAGCATCAATGGCAAAAAGCTTTAGAGACAATCCAAAAGATAGAAGACTTACATCAATATGAATTATATCCTACCTATGCAGGCCTTTTTGCGGAAAGCAACAAATGGTGTAAAGAATCAATTTTTAGTTCACTTGCTGACGCATTAAATGACGCCACCGAATTAATGAACCACTTTGGTCCATTAAATAATCCGGTTGTAACAGATCGCTGGCAATATTATGCTGTAAGCTGGAGTTTCTGGAACTCATATGCACCAAATGATGAGCGTCGTGAAATGTTTTTTTATGACTATAAGGGTACCGATGGTTTACAATACATGCAAGCCCCTGCCGGACAAACTACACCTCCAAAAGGCAAATACTACTTACCAG
>NZ_JBFTIZ010000041.1:0-54243 GCF_056395165.1 Pedobacter sp. 10L46_2 | reverse complement strand
GTGGTAGGGCAGTATCTCCAATTGGATAAGGGCGAATATTGTCATCCTGCTTTTCAGAGGTTATATAATGCTTTTTAAGCTTTAAGGCCTGTCCTTTAAGTAGCCCTTTCAATACAAAATCAGTTTTTTTAGTTTCACTTGTGTAGTTAATTACATTTATTACAAGACTTTTTCCATTCGGGTCTTTAAATGCAGAAACCATTACCTGCTGGGCAACCTCCATGTCATTTAAGCTGTCGCTTCTTTGTGTTTCTATACGAACCATACCAGGGCGGATAAAAAGACTGTAATGTCCTAAGGCCCACAGATTTTTAGTAATGGTGTACTTGTTTTCAGGTTTGCTTGCTCTTTGCGGATTTAATGCGATAAGAAAGTAACGTGGATTTAACGGATTCCCGGGCTCGTATGCATTCCAGAAATGCCAGGCAGATGCATCCCCTACGGTAAAATCATGATTAATTACCTTTGCAAGGAATAATGCATGATCCATCTCGCTTGGCTTGCCTTCGATTTTATCTTTATAACCATTACCAAGCATAGAGTATTCTGATTGCCAATATTCCAGACCATTATATTTCTTTAAAGTATCTCTTAAAGATCTTCTTGTGTTTATTAGCGTACTGTCGCCGTTTTCTGTAAAATATCCATGGCCTTCAACAAACTTTGTACTATTGCTAAAACCGCCTATGTATAAAGGGCTTTTTGGATTCCAGAAGCTGTCTATCTGGCGTGATGTCCGTCCCTTGTCAGCATACAAAAAATCAAGCTGACCGGCTTCGGTGGTCAGGATTTTTGTACTAAGCTTTTGCTTCTGTAAACTGATATTTAAAGATTTAATGGTTTGATACATTTCCTCATTTGTCCATGGACTGCCTTCCTGATTAGATTGCTTTAACCAATCCCATTGGGGCTCATTTATTGGACTTATGTAGTTAAAACGAAGGCCCTCTTTATCATAATGCTTTATTACTTCGGTCAGGAAGTTTGCATAAGCATCATATTTATCGGGCCTTAAATTTGTAGAGCCATCTTTTTGCGACTTGTACCCACGGCCATTCTTGTTAAACTGTACCGGAGGGCTGTTTACAAATGCAATCAGGTCTTTTACTCCATAATTTTTTGCCTGCCGTAACATCCAGGTGTATCCTTGCTGTTTGCTCCAGTCGTAAGTTCCATCAGGAGATAAAAAACACTCTACTCTGCGCGAAGGATCTGCAATTCCACTGCTGTCGCCTTGTTCAGCAGTACCCCCGCCAATATTAAACCTCCAAGCAGATAAGCCGATCCCCTTTGGCCTGCCATCTTTTTCAAATCCCCTGCTAAATAACAATTCTGCAATGTGTTGTTTTTCGGCCAATGGCCATTGCTTGCCAATTTCCTCGGTATACCAGCAACCAGAACCGCCGATGTTGTGTATTTGTTGTGCAGTTTTGTTGAGCAGAAGGGTAAATTTAATTGGTTTCTGATCTTGCGAGAATGAACTTAGGGCACTGGCTAAAAGAAAAGTGCACAGGGTAATTTTCCTAATAAAGACACTGGAAAGGAGTAGCTTAATTTTCATAGATACAATATTAATAATTGACAGCTTAATATACATATAACTCTACTTTTAATATATTTATACCTGATGAATAGACTTAAATTTACCTCAGGCATAAAAGAAATCGTTTTGTTATGTTGTTTGGCCGGCTTTTTTAGCAATTCCAATGCTCAGGATTTGACGAATATAAAATTTACGKCTACGGAGGCTACAGAGTGGACAAATTTATTTGTAAGAAATAATGGATGGTTTGGCGGTGATGGTATCTATACTATTCCATTAAATGGGGTAGAATCAGGTAAACCAGAAGCTAAGAAAACCCTCTTCATTTTTAGTGATAGTATGATTGGGAACATTAAAGATGATAAAATGGAGCCCGGAGCTAAAATGATCCATAATAGCATAGCGATATTAAAAGGTACAAAACCTGTAAAGGACAACATAACTTTTTTTTGGAAAAACGACCAGAAGGATAACCCGGAAACTGTATTTGTGCCGAAAACTCCCCTAACAGGCCCTACAGATTATTATTGGCTTGGCGATGGTTTTGTAAACCAGGAGCAAAATAATGCCATCTATATTTTTGGTTACAGGGTTAAACAGGTAAGTGATGGCGCTTTTGGCTTTTCTGAGGTAGGTAATACGCTAATCAAAATCGCCGAAAAAGAAGAGCCTCCTTATAAAACCTTTGAACAGAAAGATACTCCATTTTATTTAAGCAGTAATGAAACCGAAAAGGAAATGGCATCTTTTGGTGCAGGTATATTCGTAAACACAGCCAAGGCCGGAGCGCCTGGGCCTGATGGATATGTTTACGTTTATGGGGTAAAAGGGATGGCTAAAAAATTGCTGGTAGCAAGGGTAAAACCTAAAGAATTTGATGATTACGCTAAGTGGAACTTCTGGGATGGGGCAACGTGGAATGCAGATATTAAGAAGGCTGAAGCAATAACAGATCAGGTTTCAAATGAGCTTAGTTTATCGGTATTGCCAGATGGGAGATATGCGTTAATTTTTCAGCAGGGTGGCATGGGAAGAGCAGTAGGGATGCGTTTAGGGAAAAGCCCTATCGGGCCTTTTGGGCCAATAATAAAATTGTGGGACAGCTCTGATGCGTTAAAAAAGAAAAGTTATTTTTCTTATAATGCTAAGGCTCATCCAGGTTTATCTGAAAAAGGAGAACTTTTAATTAGTTATAATGTTAATTCTTTTGATTTCTTTAAAGATCTTGAAACGGATCCTCAGTTGTACAGGCCCCGGTTCATTAAGATAAAATTTAACTAAAACTGAAAAGGAAGTGTAAAAATGAGTGAAGAACCAGAAAAGAAGCCAATATTTTACGACAGGTGGGCATTCAGATATTTAGCAATAGCCTGTTTGGCGTTAATAGCATGTGCGATTGGGGCAATTTTTTATAACCATCATCCAAAACCCTTAAAAGAAAACAGGTTTGCTAAGAGAGACATTCATGCAGGCAGCAGCAGGGCTATATTAACTTTGGCAAGCGGTAAAAAGATTAGTCTTGATGAAGCGCCTAATGGAGTTCTGGCTGAGGAGTCTGGAGCAAGTATTGTGAGGACAGGAAGCGGACAAATTACCTATGCTGTTCATGAAAAAGCGCTTAATTCTGATACGGTCAAAAATGCAGGGATTAATAGTCTTGAGACTCCCTTGGGTGGCCAATATCAGGTTCGTTTACCAGACGGCACTAAAGTGTGGTTAAATGCGGCCTCTAAATTAACTTATCCGGCATCATTTGATCCAGGTGCTGAGCGTAAAGTAGAGCTAAAGGGTGAAGCTTATTTTGAGATCGCTCAGATTGCCAATACGCCATTTGTGGTATTTTCTGGAAAGCAGCGCATTGAGGTTGAGGCTGCGCGACTTAACATTAGTAGCTATGTTAATGATGAGGCCATAAAAACTACGCTGTTGGAGGGGATGGGCAGAATTAATTCCGATAATATCATAAAGTCGGGCCAGCAGGCTATAAATAAAAAAGGCAATTTGGAAATCATTCCTGCAAATACCAAGGAAGCAGTTGCATGGAAAAACGAGCTCTTCTTATTTGAAGATGAAAGCCTGGAAACCATAATGAAAAGTATTTCCAGATGGTACAACGTTGAAATAATTTATGCTAACGAAAACGCACCTAAGGAATTATTTAGTTTATCTGTTTCAAGGTTTGATAACATCTCTTCTACTTTAAAATCTTTAGAGAATACAGGTTTTGTACGGTTCAAAATAAAGGGGAGAAAAATAACCGTTCTTCGCTAAGTCTGGCATATGTTGCGAAAAACAACAGCTGCTAGGCCTCATCGAAGAAGGTGATTTTTAAGGAAAGTAGGGGGCTATCTAGTATTGCCAGTTGAACAGACAGTATTAATTATCATCAATTTATATTAACATAAGAAGGTGGTTTGCCATGCTATTTTCCTTAAATTCAGTGTCAGAGATGGGGCCTAGGAACCATCTCTGACACTGAATTAAAAATCTTTATTTAGAAGTTTCTCCAACTCTCCAAAAGATACATTCATTCTTACACGGCCTTGTTTAGCATAGGCAATCTCTCCGGTTTCTTCTGAAACAATTACTGCAACGGCATCCGTAGTTTCAGACACGCCAATCCCGGCTCTATGACGAAGACCAAACTGAGGTGGTAATTTATCATTATCAGTTAAAGGGAGGATACAACTTGCACTTTTGATTTTGTTTTCGGCAATAACAACAGCTCCATCATGTAATGGGCTGTATTTTTGAAAGATGCTCTCCAGCAATCGTTTTGATATTTTTGAATCTATTAGCTCACAACTGTTGGCAAAAAGCTGATCGTCGTAAAACTTTACAAATACAATTAGTGCTCCGGTTCTTGATTTTTTCATGCTCTTGCAAGCGTCAATGATAGGTTTTATCCTTACTAAATTGTCGCGCTCAATATTTTTACTTCCAAATAAATAGCCCCACCAGGCTTTGTTTTGCTGTAGAAAAGTATTTTTCCCGATGAGTAATAAGAAGCGCCTGATCTCTGGCTGGAAAATAACAATTAGGGCTATTATCCCCACACTCATAAATTGGTTAATGATAGTGGATAGTAAATTCATTTTTAATGCATCTACAACCCAATGTATTACCAATATGATTACCATACCTAACAACAGGTTTACTGCGAGGGTGTTCTTAATCAGGTTGTAGATGTAATAGATAATTAAAGCGACAAGAATAATATCTACCGCATCTGTTACTGTTACCTTTAAGAAATCAAATTCTAAGCCTTTCATCACTGCCAAGTTATGGATTTTTATTGTTGCTGCGTCTTTTGAACTAAAGCTATACACTCTACTGCAGCTTTTACATCGTGAACACGCAATATGCTTGCTCCTTTTAATAGCGCTATAGTATTCAATACCGATGTTCCGTTAAGGGCTTCCTGCGGAGTTAAACCCAGAAATTTATAGATCATAGATTTTCTGGAAAAGCCGACAAGTAGGGGAAGCTCAAAAATGTTAAAGTCCTGAAGTTGATTTAGCAGCTGATAATTCTGGTCTAAAGTTTTTGCAAAACCGAAGCCGGGATCTAAAATAATATCTTTTACCCCCAGTTTCTGTAGTTCGGCAACTTTAAGGGAGAAGTAGTCCGTTATGTCCAATGCAAGATCTTTATATTCTGTTTGTTGTTGCATGGTTTGTGGCGTTCCCTTCATATGCATCGTAATGTAGGGAACCTGAAGGGCCGCAACTGTTTCAAACATGGCTTCATCCATGTCGCCCGAAGCGATATCATTTATGATATGAGCGCCGGCTTCTATGCTTTCTTTTGCTACTCTTGCTCTAAAAGTGTCTATAGAAATGATTACTTCAGGTAACTTTTTTGTGATAGCCTCTACAATCGGAACTATCCTTTTTAATTCTTCATCCGGACTCACTTCTGCTGCACCCGGACGAGAGGAGTATGCTCCTATATCTATAAACTTAGCCCCATCTTTCAGAAAGGCTTCCGTTCTTTGCAATGCATCGTCTAAAGAGCCGGCCCGGCTGTTACTGTAAAAGGAGTCTGGGGTCAGATTTAGGATGCCCATTACACATGGGGCACTGATATCTGTCAGTTTGCCTTTGACGTTTAGTGTAGTCTTTCGGTTTAAAAATGTATCTTTAGCCATTGTTTGAATACAAACTTAGATAAAATCTTTAAATGATTTTACTCAATTAGGATACAGTATTAAAACGGATGTAAACTTATTATTTTAATCGTTTTGGCAACAAACACTTCACAAGAATTTGACTCAGTAATAGCGGTTTGCAAATCGCTTTTTTTAAAKAAAACAAACGACTATGGAACAGCGTGGCGAATATTAAGGCCGGCTTCTATAACAGACCAGATCTTCATTAAAGCACAGCGGATCCGCACGCTTGAGGAAAAGAAAGTATCTAAAGTAGGAGAAGACATTGTTTCTGAGTATATAGGAATTATTAATTATTGTGCAATTGCCATGATGCAGCTTGAGCTTGGAGAAGATGATCCGTATGAGCTGGGTGTGGAAAGAGTAGAGAAGCTTTTTGACGAGAAGGTAAATGGGACTAAAGAACTTATGTTTGCCAAAAATCACGATTATGGTGAGGCCTGGAGAGACATGCGCATTAGCTCTTTAACAGATCTGATTTTAATGAAAATTTTAAGAGTAAAACAAATAGAAGACAATTCGGGGCACACCCTGGCCTCCGAAGGTGTAAATGCAAATTATCAGGATATGCTAAACTATGCTGTTTTTGCTTTAATTAAGTTGGGCGTAAAATAGCTGGTAAACAATGAAGAAAGCCGCATTAAACTTTTCCAGGATATTTGTTGGTATCCTCTTTATATTTTCAGGATTAATAAAAGCCAATGATCCGCTTGGATTTGGTTATAAATTGCAGGAGTACTTTGAAGTGTTCCATATGCCGTTTCTTAGTGGCATGGCTACAGGAATTGCCATATTGCTTTGTGTATTTGAAATTGTATTGGGTGCTTTACTGCTTTTTGGTTTTTGGCGCAAACAGGTAACAACTGGTTTACTGGTGGTTATTATTTTCTTTACATTTCTAACCTTTGTTTCGGCAGCGTTTAAAGTAGTAACCTCATGCGGATGTTTTGGAGATGCCATTCCTTTAACCCCTTGGCAATCTTTTTCTAAAGATCTGGTTTTATTGGCAATGATCGTTTACCTGTTCAAAAACAGGGATAGGATACACCCGGTTACTGAAAATGCCAGATGGCAAAGCGCTTTGTTTGCTATTGTACTTACTTTTTCATTAATGTTTAGTCAGTTCACCTATAGCAGATTGCCTGTGCTAGATTTTCTGCCTTATAAAGTTGGGGCTAGCTTGCCCGATTTGATGAAGATACCTGCCGGGGCACCGCCTGATGAGTATTTAATCATGTACAACATGAAGAATAAGGAAACAGGTGAAACCAAGGTGATGAGTGATAAAGATTATCTGAAAACTGAGATCTGGAAAGATGACAACTGGGAAATTATAGGTGATCCGGAGAGCAAGCTGATTAAAAAAGGCTATGAGCCTAAAATTAAAGATTTACAAATAACCGATGCTTCGGGCACCGATTATACAAAAGAACTAATAGAAAATCCATATTACAATCTGGTAATTGTAGCATACAATTTAAAAGACTCCAATGAGGAAGGTATAGCTAAGTTAAATGCGCTGGCATTAAATGCAACGGAACAATTTAATATCAGGTCCATAATGTTAACCTCCAGTTCAGCACAAGATGCAGATGCCTATAGCAAAAAAATGAAACTGTTTAGTGAAGTCTTTTATGCTGATGCTGTGCCTTTAAAAAGTATGGTGAGGGCAAATCCAGGTGTGCTTTTACTTAAGAACGGTGTTGTTATTAATAAATGGCATTATAATAATGTTCCTTCTTTTGACGAACTTACTAAAATGTATTTTGCTAAATAATCATGTTACAATACGCTTTTAAAAAATTCATCTATGGATTTGCCGTAATGGCAGGCGTAATTGTAGTCGTGTTTGTATTATTTAATGTATTGCCCGGAGATCCCGCAAGGATGACTTTAGGACAACGTTCTGATGTACAATCTTTAGAGGCTGTACGCAAAGAGTTTGGGTTAGATAGATCAAGACCTGTACAATTCTTCCTTTATTTAAATGACCTTTCGCCAATAGGGCTCCACGATAATAATAAGGAGACGAAGGACAAGTACCATTATGTAAAACTGTTTTCTGTTGGCAAAGATGTTATAGCGCTTAAATGGCCTTATTTACGCCGTTCTTATCAAACTAAACGCGATGTAACCACAATTCTTACTGAAACGGTTCCCAATACTTTCATTCTGGCACTTACAGCTATGATATTTGCTACTATAATAGGTGTTTTTTTAGGGGTACTGTCGGCTGTTCATAAAGATAGCTGGATTGATAAGACTGCAAATGCTTTTGCTATTTTGGGTATATCTGCACCTTCTTTTTTCGCCGGGATCATTATAGCATGGTTTTTTGGCTTTGTACTTAGCGATTACACCGGGTTAAATATGTCTGGCAGTTTGTATAGCTATGATCCTTTTGAGGGTGAGGTAACCACCTGGAAAAATCTGTGGTTACCAATGGTAACCCTGGGCTTAAGGCCACTGGCTATTATTGTACAGTTAACGCGCAGTGCGATGTTAGATGTTCTTGCACAGGATTACATTAGAACTGCACGGGCAAAAGGATTAGGGAGAAATGCAATAATTTACAAGCATGCACTTAGAAATGCCCTAAATCCCGTTATCACCGCTATTTCGGGATGGTTTGCTTCACTGCTGGCTGGTTCGTTTTTTGTAGAGTATATTTTTGGTTATAATGGTTTAGGGCGCACTACTGTAACTGCACTGGAGATGTCAGATTTTCCGGTAGTTATGGGGTCTATACTTTTTATTGCCTTTGTTTTTGTAGTAATTAATATTTTTGTAGATATTTTATATGCCTTTGTTGATCCAAGGGTAAAGTTGGCTTAAAATGATGATATTCCTGATTGGATTTATGGGTTGCGGCAAAAGTACTTTAGGTAAAAAATTAGCCACTAAATTAGGTTACGATTTTATAGATCTGGACCATGTACTGGAAGACAAGGTGGGTTCCAATATCGGAGACTATTTTGCGGCTAATGGAGAAGATGCTTTTAGAAGATTGGAAAGCAAATTACTGAAAGAACATAATTACCCTGCAAACTGTGTAGTAGCAACCGGTGGAGGCGCTCCATGTTATTTTGATAATATGGAATGGATGAACGACAACGGGGTTACCATGTATGTCGAAATGTCTCCAATTGCCCTGGCTAAGAGACTGGAAAAAGGTAAAGAAAAACGCCCCTTAATTAAAGATATGAATCATGAGCAGCTGATTGATTTTATTGAAACCAGGTTGGTTGAAAGGAACCGTTTCTATAAACGTGCTATTTTAAGTGTTGATGGAATAAACCTTACACCAGATAAGGCATTGGAGCATTTATCTCAGTTCATCTAAATACTGGTTGGTTTGTTTTTCTACTTCCAGAACTGCAAATTTAATTGCTGAACTTACTCGTTTTGTTTCTGTCTTTACCGGGATTGAAGAAATGGTTGCAAGGGCATCGGCATAGTATTTTCCCCAGGTTGATAGGATGTGCTTTTCCTGCTCGATAGTAGACTTTCCGCTCATAATGGCTTGTTTGCTCAAGCTAAATTCTGTTTTTAATCGAATTAAAGCAGCCGCTTTTACTTCATTAACGGTAAATAATGCGGTGTTTTCATCTGCCGTTACCAGTGTGTAGGCAGTGGTTAGGGCGCTGATACCAACGTTTTTCATAGTTGTTGCTGATACTTTGTCTAGCCGGTCATTATCGGTATGGTAAAAAACATCTGTAAAATGCCACATTAATAAACCCGGGATTTTGTTTTTCAGGAAAGGTGTATGATCGCTACCTCCTTCAAAGGGGTTATAGTTAACCTTCCAGTTTGCATGTTTGCCCTGGTCATTACAAATTTTCATGACCAGATCGTTATAGTAATGAGGGAAAAGATTCTCCTCCTTTACATCTCCGGATCCCCATTCTGAATGTTTATCTGTACCTCTTGTCCATATGGCCGAAGGATCGGGCATTTTTTCTATGAGGAAAGATCCTCCGGTTTTCTCTGTGTTTTCTCCAACCATATCCAGGCTCATTCCCCACATAATTCCCTTTGCCCTTTCGTTATTCTCTTTGATGTACCGCTGGGTAGAAACAATTTCATCACCCCATAAAAAGGTTAGTGTTCTTTGAGGTATAAGTTTCCCTGATTTTACCAGCGATGCAGTAAGTCTTGCCATTTCAGCTAAGGTACCTACCCCAGATGCATTGTCGTTTGCACCAGGTTCCTGTACATGAGCACTATATACAAAACGCTCATTAGGCTTAATGTTCCCTTTTATGTTGGCAATTATAGTTAATTCTTCTGAAGGATAGGTGTTTGTTGCTACAGTAACATTTAGTTTAACAGGACCTTTTGCTATTGCTTTCTTTAGGCGCTCTTTGGCCTTGTATGAAAGATTGATTGCCCAGCCCTTACCATCTGGATTATTAATTCCAGAAAATTGAATAGATGTTTGATACTTCTCGGGTTGGGTATAATCAGGCATTGCATATCCTAAAACTCCCAGAGCCCCCGCATTGATGGCAACATTGAAAAGCCTCCCTGTTCCAATTTCTGAAAATACAATTTTGCCTTTGATGTCCTTATCATCTATGGTGCTGATATCTGCTGGATTTACGTAAATCACCTCAGCTGTAGTACCTCCTATAGGGGTTGAAGAAGAGTTTATCGTAATCATATTGCGATTTGTTTTAAACTCTAATAGAGGCTCATGCTCAACTTCAATGCCTACTGTGGCATTAACCGGCTCCCATGTATTTTGTTTCATCGGACGTTTTTCGATGCGGTAGGTTAATAGGCCTTCCGATTCATCTTTCTGTTCCGCTACGAACCCTGCTTTTTTTAATAGACCTTCTACATAATAAATGCTCTCATTAAAACCCTTGTTGCCAGGCAAACGCCAGTGCTGTTCCACAAAAGATGTAGTTTCAAAGGCGTTTTTTTCATTGAACCCATTGCGGGTAATGTCGAAATAGGATAACGTAGGGTCTTGCGCAAAACTATGCGAAGCATATAATAGCAATCCGGCAAGCAACAGTTTTTTCATGCATATAAAATATGCCGAAAGATACTAAGAATCGCAGAATCGTTATAGGCTATCTACCTGTTAATATCTTGCCTTTTTTTCATAGAGTAATCTACCGAGTATGGTCCAGATCCAATAACCCAAAATAAGACTAATAACAGCAGTACAATAATTGAAAGCCACAATTCAGAATTCAAAGCTGAAAAGCCATGTGACAGGTTGACGAAAAAAACAGCACACAATAATATTGGAATCTGTATCACAGATGCAAACCGTGTAAGCAAGCCTATAGCAATTAAAAGACCTCCTACCAGATGTACAAATCCGACAATGTGAACGGCTACGCTTGCCATCATTCCAGAAAAACCAAATACATTATTCTGTAATAATAGATCTTGAAGCACTGCCGTGTTGCTAACTATTGCAATACCCTTGCTAAAAATGAGAATACCTAAAGCAATACGGATGATGTCTAGCCATTTGGCATGATGTAGATCGCCCCAACGCTCGATTTTTTGAATAACAGTCATGATAATGCCTCCTATTTTATAATGGTCTATTAAAGCTAACTAATTTTGATTAAATAACCAATAGCAAGATATTAACAATCAATATATTATAATGTTTTCCAGGAAAGGTCTGTTTGCTTCTGAAGTATAGATGAAAAAGCGGTTCTGGGAGGTAAATTTAAATATGGATAAGTCACTTTTGACAGGTATAATCCTTGAGGGTGCGCAGGTGTAATTAATGCCGGGGTCTGTTTGTTGACCAGGTAACTCTCAAATTCGTCTACACTTAAAACTCCTTTCCCGATTTTTAAAACCTGACCCATGATAATCCTGATCATCTTGCTTAGGAAGCGATTTGAAGCGATTTGGAAGCGTAACTTGTCGCCGGTGGAGTCTACCGCCAGATTTGCAGACATGACATTACAGATGGTGTGTTCGTATTTATCAGGGCTGGTACAAAAGGGTCTGTAATCTTTATAATTCGGAAGTATTTCAACCGCCTGTTTCATTCTATCAAAATGAAGGTCTTCAAGCAAATAAAAGGAACTGAGGCCACTTAGAAAAGGATCTTTATAAGTGTGGATAAAGTAGTCATAGGACCTTTGTACGGCGTCAAATCGGGCATGTTGCAAGCCATCCATTGCAATGATATCAAATATGGCAATGTTTGCAGGCAAGAGCTTATTTAACCTGAACAAGAGATCAAAATCCCAGGTTTGTTCTATATCCATGTGAAAAAAGAACTGACTGGCGTGTACATGTGCATCAGTACGCCCGCAACCGATAATAAATACAGGAGTCTTTAATACTTGAGTAAGTGCTTTCTCAAGCACACCTTGTACGTTTAGTACTCCGGGTTGTTTTTGCCATCCGTTATAGTGTAAGCCGTTGTAGCCAATGTGAACAAAGTATCTCAATGTCTTATTTTCTAGATCTTCTGCTTAACTCGTCTACAGGCATAGACAACATTCTGCCTACTGGTTGTTTTCCTTTGTAAGTAATCACTTTAAGTGTAGTAGCGTCTTTTGGCGGTGCTAACTTTTCTGTGTACTTAGGGTAAAAACGATCGGGAAATGAATTATCGAAACTGTAATAAATATCAAGCCCAGGTACCTCTGTACTCAATTCGATCATAAGCTGCTTATCTGCCGATCTGCTTACACTAAATATAGGGTCATAAACACTTGGGGCATATTTTGTTTCAGCTACGTCGAGCCTTTTAAAATGCTGCTCAACCCGATTAAAGAAATTGTTCCAGTTTTTCTTTTCAATAGGCGACCATACGGACTCCGCTATGGCCAGCCCTCTTGGCCAGGTCATATATTCTGCCTGGCGGATATTGTAAACTTGTTCAGTCCATAAGTTGGCCTGTCCGCCTTTAATGTATTTTTTGTCAACACCAGCCGGGATAGGATCGAACTCATATGATTTACTTAGTCTTAATGAGGCATATACCTTGGGTTCTGTAATGGGGTCAGCCTGCATATAATCTAGGTAAGCATAAGTAGTTGGACTCATCACTACTTCGTGTTTTCTTTTGGCTGCTTCAATCCCGTATTTCATACCCCGCCAGCTCATCACGCTAGTGTTTGGTGGCATATCTCCATCCAGAATCTCATCCCAACCCATAAATTTCTTACCTTTTGATTCAACGATCTTTTGTGCCCGCTTTTCAAAATAGCCCTGAACCTGATGCATATTTTTTAAGCCTTCCTTTTTCATTAGGGCTTTAATGCTATCACTCTTTTCCCAAAAGTTAAACGGAGCCTCATCACCACCCATATGAATGTATTCGAATGGGAATAATTGGGCTACCTGTGTAATTACAGTATCTAAAAAAGTGTACACTTTTTCATTGGCAGGACAAAGCGTGTTGTCTACTAGAGCAATAGGAGGGGCGCCTCTCGACCAATCCATAATTCGTTCACCAGAACGTACACGGTAGTTCTCGGCACCAGGGGTACATGATAATTCGGGATACGAAGCAATCGCAGCTAAACTATGACCGGGAACATCTATTTCTGGTAGTATATCTACAAATCTTTCTTTAGCATATTGCACCAGATCTCTTATGTCATCCTGGGTGTAAAAACCTCCATAGTTTCGGGGCTCATCAGCGGCAGGAGGGAAGAAGTTTCCGAATTCACCTATCTTTTTAACATTCCATGCACCTACTTCAGTTAATTTTGGCAAACCTTTTATTTCTATTCTCCATCCCTCATCATCAGTTAGATGTAGATGCAGGATATTGTATTTGTATCTTACCATTGCATCTATGTATTGTTTCACTTCTGCTTTGGTGAAAAAATGACGTGCGACATCAAACATTAATCCTCTCCACCCCACTCGTGGATAATCTATTATTTCTACACAAGGAGCTTTCCATTCTATATTTTCAACAGCTTCTTTACTTTCAATTTCTTTAGGAAACAACTGGATAAGACTCTGAACACCATAAAATAAGCCTGCTGGTTTGTTTGCTTTAATGGTAATATGATTAGGTGTTACCGACAATTGATACCCCTCTTTACCTAACGCCGAATTTGCTTTTTCATTTAGGATGAGGTTAATGGTTGATTTTGCAGACGGAGTGCTCACCTCAGCAACGTAACTTCCTGTTGGAATAGAAAGTCTTTCTTGTAAAAAAGCCACCACCTGCTTAATTTCTGCCACTGCCGGAGCTTGTATAACCACATTTGAAGGAAGCAAAAAATACCCCTCACTTTTTATAACTGATACCGGTTCTGGTATAATTGCAATATCCGGTGCATTGTTTACTATAGCAACAGTTTCTGTTGTAGCTTCGGTATTGGGAATAGCATACTGACCGAAGGCAGGAATACTTAAAAGACTTAAACAGAGCAGGTAAAAGGTGTTTTTCATAATTGCCGCAATTTATCAATTTTACTTAAGGGCATCCAAAACCCGGAACAGTTTTTTGCTGATCCCGGAACCAGAATAGTTGTTTATGTTAATTACTATGATATATTTATTGCCGTTCTTGTCGGTGTAATAGCCGGCATAGGCTGATACGTCATTAATACTTCCGCTTTTAAGTCTCATGCCATTGTTTTCCGGCAGGGATTCGTAATAAGCAGGGAACCAGCTTTCCTTTTGACTTTGAAAAAGAACGCTTGCCATTGCTGCGGTTGTTACTCGGGTGCCAGGCGATAAGCCACTGCCATCCAAAATGTTTAACGCGCGACTATCTATGCCTTTTGCGGACCAGTAATTAATTACAGTAGCAGCTCCGTTTTGTGTGGTAGCTTCTTTTCCCGATTTCCAGGCAATGGTTTTTAATAAGTGTTCTCCATATAGGTTCACACTTTTTTTATTGAACCAGTATACAATTTCGCTAAGAGCAGGGGAGCTTATTGTTGTTAATTTTTGGGTTACTACCGGCATTGGTTTTTGTTCTGCCGTCAACTGTCTGGCTGTAGTAGGTGTTTCTGTAGCGCTTATGCCTATACGATGTAAAGTGTCTTGTAATCTAAATGCCGCATCAAAAGCCGGATCAGGCAGTGCTGCCGAAACTCCCGATTTTGAAATGCCAATAGCCCAGCTTCCTCTTAAATACGCAGTAGTGCCAAGTGGAGGTAAATAGGCATAAACCCTGTCTCCTGTGCCCTCAGCGCCCGCCTTCAATTCATTTACAAACTTAATGTAAGGCATTTCAGGGACGGCTTTTAATACTGTTACAGTCCGCTCAGCTTTATTTGCCTTTAAATGAAGATCAAATTGGTTCTCTCTCCAACTCAGTGCCGAAGCCCCTGCACCATAGTAATTACCTATATCTTGCCAAATCCAACCAACCCAATGTAGGGTCTCCGCCGCCAACAATAATCAGGTTTCCTTTTAATGTCCCTTCTGAATTGATGGTGCCGCTGTAGGCTAATGTTGTCTGGTATTGAAAATCTTTACCTAGTAATCCAAATGCAGTTGCTGAGGTGATGGTTTTCAATGTCGACGCAGTAGCCACGCCTATATTCTCATTTTTGGCGAAGATCGTTTGTCCAGTTTTTGCATCCAGTACACATAAAGAGGTTAGTGCATATTTTGCCTGCGGGTCGGCAAGTAAATTATTAAAGGCCTGTTCCAGTTTCTGCACAGGCGCCTGTGCGTAAACAAGACTTTGAGACAATAAGAACAGTAAAAGGAAAAATTTCTTTAACATAGGCATTTTAAAAAAAAAGTGATGTAAAAATAGCAATCGAGCTATTTCTACATCACTAACGTTTTTTACAGATATTTTATATCAGCTCATTTCTTACCAGGAACTCTGCAATCTGTACAGCGTTGGTAGCAGCACCTTTACGCAGGTTATCGGCAACAATCCACATGTTTAATGTGTTTGGCAACGATTCATCACGTCTGATCCTTCCTACAAATACTTCATCTTTTTCATGAGCATCTTTAGGCATCGGGTATTTAAGGTTCGCTGTATCATCAACAACAATGATTCCTTCAGTTTTAGTAAGCAAATCTCTTACATCAGCAAGGTCAAAATCATTCTCAAACTCTATGTTCACTGATTCAGAGTGCCCCCCCATAACCGGGATACGTACTGTAGTAGCAGTAACCCTGATGCTGTCATCGCCCATGATCTTGCGTGTTTCAAGTATCATTTTCATTTCCTCTTTAGTATATCCGTTTTCAGTGAATACATCAATTTGAGGAATAACATTTAAATCAATAGGATATGCGTAAGCCATAGGGCCGTCTGTAATACCTTTACGCTCATTCATTAGTTGTTCTACAGCTTTTACACCAGTACCGGTAACAGACTGGTAGGTAGAAACCACAACGCGTTTGATTCTATATTTATCGTGAAGTGGTTTTAAAGCCACTACCATTTGTATGGTTGAACAGTTAGGGTTTGCAATGATCTTATCATCGATAGATAATTCATTTGCATTAACTTCAGGAACGATCAGTTTTTTTGAAGGATCCATACGCCATGCCGACGAATTATCGATTACTGTTGTACCAGCCTCTGCAAAAAGAGGAGCATATGTTAATGAGGTACCACCACCTGCAATGCTACAGGGATCAATTCAGTTAACGGGAAGTTACGCTCTTCTAATACTTTTAACATTACGGTGCCTACCAGACCGGTGGCGCCAACTACTGCAATTTTCATTTTTTTCTAATTGTTTTTTACTTGTTTTTAATTAATTATAAAGGTTTTATGTTTAATAAGTCCCCAAAGATGTGAAATATTTCAGCATTAAGTAAATGTTTCTGCAAACCAGGGTACTTATAAACAAAAAAGGGAAGTGATTTTTGTAAACCACTTCCCTTTTGTTGTTAAGATATATCTTCTTAAACCAGTTCGCGATTTACGTAATCAAAGCTTTGCTTAATGCTTACAAAAGGATCCTTTGAGAAATTCTCCTGCTCAACAATTAAGTGTTTAAGGCCTGATTCCTTGGCGTGCTTATAAATGCTCTTAAAGTCGATTTTTCCACTTCCTACTTCTGTATTAATCGTATTGTTCGCTTTATCCATATCCTTCACATGCCACATCACAAAACGACCAGGATGTTTCGCAAATAATGCAAGTGGATCGTTCCCGGATCTTACAACCCAGTATAAATCCATCTCAAACTGAACATTTTTCTTGTCGGTTTCCTGAAGCAATATGTCGTATCCGGTAGTATCTCCGTATTTTTTAAACTCAAAATCGTGATTATGGTATGCTAGCTGTAATCCAGATTTAGCACACAGTTCTGCTGCTTCATTTAATCTTGCCGCTACCTTTTTAAAAGCATCAAGATCGGGTCTTAATGATTCATCAAGATATGGACAGGTTAGATATTCCATATTTAAAGTTAAAGCACCTTCAATTAAAGGTTTAACTTCGTCCAGATTGCCGCTTTTAATAAAGCCATCTAAGCCAAAGTGGCCACTAGGAGCTTTTAATCCATTCGCATCAAGCAAACCTTTAAATGTTTTGGCATCTAAACCCCAAAATCCTGCATCAGCAGTATAACCATAGGTTTCAACTTCTTTGTAACCGGCTTTTGCTACCTTTTCTATTACACCTTTAACATCTTTAGGTAGTAATTCTCTTAAGGTATAAAGTTGTAGCCCAATTGGATGCGCACCACCTGCAGCAGGCGTGCTGCTGCAGGCAAAAGATGGTAATAACGCTGCACCTGCAACGGCAATACCTGCCTGCTTAATAAAATTTCTTCTAGAATTCATAGTTTTTGAATTATACATCACAAATATTTACTGCTTCTCTTAATGACTTCATACCGTCTTTACTCTTTGGAATAAATTCCTGGGCAAGATAGCCTTTGAAACCAGTTGCTACAATAGCTTTAATAATAGCAGGATAAAATAGTTCCTGAGTATCATCAATCTCATTTCTTCCGGGTACTCCGGCCGTGTGATAATGAGAAATGTATTGGTGGTTATTTGTTATTGTACTGATAACATTCCCCTCGTCAATTTGCATATGGTAAATGTCATAAAGCAATTTAAAGTTTTCAGAGCCTAACCTTTTACATAGTTCGACACCCCAAGGGGTATTATCGCACTGATAATCTCCATGGTTAACTTTACTGTTAAGTAGCTCCATAACCACTACTACATTATGCTTTTCAGCAATTGGAAGTATTTGTTTTAAGCCTTCAACACAGTTTTTTAATCCTGTCTCATCGTCTTTACCCCTACGGTTTCCGCTGAAGCAGATCAATTGCTTGTAGCCCGCTTCGGCAACCTTCGGAATCATTTCTGAATAGTTTTTAATCAGTGTTGCATGAAATTTAGGATCATTCCACCCGTCCGGGATACTGATTTCTGCACCATTACACATTGAAGAGTATAAGCCATGTTTCTTTAACGTAGCCCAATCATTAGGGCCAACAAGGTCTATCGCTTTAATGCCGATTTTTTTTGCCTCAATACATAAAGTATCAAGATCTACGCTTCCAAAGCACCAACGGCAAACAGAATGATTTACATTTCCTTTTAACATAGTTGACTTATATGGGTCAAGAGCAAAAGCGGGCAAAGCTGCCGAAACACCTAATGCGGCGGTTCCGGCAACGATATTTTTCAGTGCAGTTCTCCTGCTTAATTCTGATTCCATTTTTTTAAATATCTAAATTTTGATTTGGTTCAAATAGATTAATGGGCAATAGCTTCTTCTTCAATTTTCTTCTTGTCATTGAAAGTTAGTGCAAACAATAAGAAAACTACAAATGCAATACCAGATGGGATTAGCCACACCATTTTCCAGTCGGCAGCTCCGTTGGCACCTTTGTAAGTATCTGTAATCCATCCTGCAACTTCAAATCCAATAAGCATACCAACACCATATGTTGCTAACGTGATTAATCCCTGAGCAGCACTTTTATATCTTTCACCAGCTTTTGAATTGGTGTAGATCTGTCCTGATACAAAAAAGAAATCATAGCAAATACCATGTAATGCAATGCCAATCAGAATCATAAAGCTAAGCTCTCCTGCATTTCCATAGGCAAATAATAAATACCTAACAGACCATGCCAGCATACCCACAAGAATGGTTTTTTTGAATCCATATTTTTTGAAAAAGAATGGAATCAATAGTAAAAATAGCGCCTCTGAAATTTGTCCTATTGCCATTTTACCGGTAGGCCCTTCAACACCGATATTAGATAAGAAAGGGTGGGCATTTTGGTAATAGAATGCCAGAGGGATACAGATTAGGATAGCAGAAACAAAGAATATAGCAAAGTTTTTATCCTTTAATAGTTTCAAAGCGTCAAGACCTAAAATATCACCGATCTTTACTTTTTCACCTGCAGCTACTTTTGGTGGCGTTTTAGGTAATGTGAAACTAAATAAGCCTAAGCCTAATGAGGCAATACCAGCCATAAGGAAAGTATTTTTCAATAAACCTGCAGACAAGGCCTCAGGTGAATCCCAAATGAATACATAACTGATAATTAGTCCAGCTGTAATCCAACCGATAGTTCCCCAAATCCTGATAGGAGAGAACTCTTTCTCCGGATCTTTCATCTGGTTAAAGGATACTGAATTCACCAATGCAAGTGTTGGCATATAAAGGATCATATAGCCTAATACGTATGGATAAAAAACAGATATATCTGCAGCAGTATACATTTGGTACATTAAAGCAGCACCAAGAAGGTGTAAAACACCAAGGATTTTTTCTGCATTGAAAAATCTATCGGCAATTAAGCCGATAATAAAAGGGGCAACTATTGCTCCCCATGATTGGGTTGAAAAAACAGCGGCAGTTTCTGAGCCAGAAGCAGAAAGGTTCTTGTCCAGAAAAGTACCTAAGGTAACAAACCATGATCCCCAGATAAAAAATTCTAGGAACATCATGATTGATAATTTAACACGGTTAGTCGTATTCATATTCGGGTTTTCGTTATTCTTTAAAAGTTAAATTATAGTTCTTTAATCATAATGTTACGGTACCAAACAGCATCTCCATGATCCTGAAGAGCTATTTTGCCTGATTTAAAAGTTCCAAATCCTTCCCAGCCAGCAAACTTGCTTTTTGAAACAAGATTTTTCCAGTTTTCATCCCAGAGTGTAGTAGTTACCACTTTAACGCCATTTAATCTTAATTCAAGGGCTCCATTGTTACTGATTACTTCAGCTGTATTCCATTCTCCAACAGGTTTTACCGGTTCAGAGTTACTTTTAACAAGATCATACAAATCTCCCGCTCTGTGCTTGGTTATCTTTCCGTCCGGATGACCATCGTTGTCCAGCACCTGCATTTCTAAACCTGTACTGTATGTAGCACCATATTTCGGGTCTTCGTGTACATAGAAAATTATACCGCTATTCGCTTTAGGAGCTACTTTCCATTCCAGTTTTAAATGGAAATTGCTGTATTCCTTATCTGTCACTAAATCACCTCCACCATCATTTTGGCCGTTTGGATCAAAGTGGAGTGTTCCATCTTCTACTTTCCATTTACTGCCGGCGGTTGTTTTTCCATATGTATGCCATCCGGCAGTGGATTCACCATTAAATAGTTTGGTGAATCCTTTGGTGCCTTTTTGACTTTTTGTACTACTGCAGCTCATTATTGTTGTTAAGATCAGCGCAGAGAAAATGTATTTTTTCATTATGTGGTTTAAAATTGTTCTTTATTTTTTATGCGCCCAAAGTCCAGCCTTTGYGATACTCACGTTTCACATATTGGTTCACATCATCAAGGTTAGTAACCTTCATCAGGTCGTTATCCCAAAGTAATTTAATATTACGGCCAGGATAAGAGATTTTTCCTTCACTGTTTTTACGTTGAACATCTACACCACGTATAGCAAGGTTTGCCATTAACAAGGCTTCTGTAAGCGGGCCTGCAATTTCAAAAGGAGAACTTACTTCCTGCTTGCCATAACCGGCAATAGCAGCTTCAACCCATTGTTTGTAGTGGCCACCTGCGCCACCTTGTACGCGGGCAAATTTTTGCGCTACCTTGATGTCTTTGTTTTTAGTTAAAGGAAGTAATTTCGGATTTGCGCTATAAGTTTCGCTCATCATTTTACCTTTTGTACCAATAAATAAGGTACCATTACCACCGTCTCCAAAGGTTTCGTTTGCTTGTAATTCTTCTGGTCTTTCAGGTTGGATACCACCATCCATCCAGTGTACAGTAACATCGCCCTTGGTCTTAGTTGTTTTAGGGAATTTTAATGTAACGTGACTTGATGGAGGACAACTATCAGGGAAATATCCTCTTTTGAATTCATCAACATATACAGAACCAACACTCGCCTGAACTTCGCTTGCATATTTTAAATTCAATACGCTAAACGGAGCTTCTAGTAGGTGACAGCCCATATCTCCAAGAGCACCAGTACCATAATCCCACCAGCCACGCCAGTTAAACGGAACCAATTTATCTACATAGTCTTTGTATGGGGCAGTACCTAACCAAAGATCCCAATCAAGATCTGATGGCACCTGAGCTTTGTTAGCCGACCATGGAATACCTTGAGGCCATACCGGACGATCTGTCCATGCATAAACCGTGTGTACATCTCCAATCAATCCTGCGTCATACCATTCTTTCATTTGTCTTGGGCCATCATTTGAAGCACCCTGATTTCCCATTTGGGTAACCACTTTATATTTTTTAGCAGCAGCTGTTAAAGCTCTTGCCTCATAAATATCATGAGTTAAAGGTTTTTGCACATACACATGCTTACCCAATTGCATTGCTGCAAGGGCAATAATGGCATGGTTATGATCTGGAGTAGAAACAGAAACAGCATCAAAATTTTTAGCTTCTTTATCCATCAATTCGCGCCAATCTCTATAATATTTAGCTTTAGGGAAAGCTTTTACACTATTCGCAGCTCTTGAATCATGCACATCGCATAAAAAACCAATATCGGCTTTTCCACTTTTTGCAAATTCAGCAATATCAGATTGACCTTTTCCGCCTGCACCAATTCCCGCTACAATTAATCTGTCGCTAGGAGCTAAAAATCCTTTTCCGCCCAAAACGTGACGCGGAACTATCATAAATGCAGATGCAGCAATAGCTGATGTTTTTAGAAAACTACGTCTGTTGGTAGCATTCTGATCTTTTTTTGTTTCTTCCATGGTTCTATTTGGTTAGGTAGGTTGAATTATTTTTTAAGTGATAAAATATATTTTACCATTTCTTTTGCATCGTCTTTACTTAATGTTGGGTGCGGAGTCATTGGAATTGCACCCCAAACACCTTGTCCACCTGCAATGATCTTATCAGCCAGATGGTCAATGTTCTCTTCAGTTGCAGGATATTTACCAGCCACATTTACATAAGCAGGTCCAACAAGTTTTTGAGTTTTGCTATGACATGCAAGGCAGTCAGACTTAGAAATAAGTGCTTCGCCTTTTCCCTTTTCTGCAGTGGCAGCTGGAGCTGCCGGTGTAGTTGCAGCTGGTGCAGGTGCTGCTGCTTCCTTTGCAGCCGTATCAGTAGCGGCAGGGGTTGTAGCTTCAGTTGCAGGAGTCGATGCTGATGTGTTAGCTGAATCTGCAGCTTTATTTGCTGCGGCTCTTTCTTCCGGACTTGCACATGAGGCCATAAAGATTGCTAAACAGCCTAAAACTAATAATGTTCTTTTCATTGTTGTGTTGTATTATTTATCTAAACCTAAAATTCTGTTATTGAAATCATCGTCACCACCAGAAGCAGCAAAATCATCGAATGCTTTAGTGGTTACTTTAATGATATTCTTTTTAATGAATTCCGCGCCTTCTCTGGCGCCAACTTCAGCATCCTTAATGCAGCATTCCCATTCCATTACCGCCCATCCTTTGTAATCATATTGCGCAAGCTTACTGAATATGGTTTTGAAATCTACTTGTCCATCACCAGGAGAACGATATCTTCCGGCACGATTCGCCCAGCTTTGGTAACCACCAAATGTTCCTTGTTTACCTGTTGCATTAAATTCAGAATCTTTAACATGGAATGCCTTTATGCGCTCATGATAAAAATCAATATACTGAATATAATCAAGCTGTTGTAAAACAAAGTGTGAAGGATCGTAAAGCAAGCACGCACGAGGGTGATTGTTTACTTTTTCAAGGAACATCTCATAAGTGATGCCATCAAAGAGGTCTTCGCCTGGGTGTATCTCGTAACATACATCTACACCACAGGTATCAAACTCATTTAATATTGGAGTCCATCTTTTTGCAAGCTCGGTAAAAGCTGCATCAACAAGTCCTTCCGGACGTTGAGGCCACGGATGGAACATATGCCATAACAATGAACCACTAAATGTAGCATGTGCATTTAAACCAAGATTCTGAGAAGCTTTTGCAGCATATTTTAATTGCTGTACTGCCCATTCTGTTCTTGCTTTTGGATTGTTTTTATACTGATCAGGAGCAAAGGCATCAAATGCAAGGTCATATGCCGGATGTACAGCAACCAGCTGACCTTGTAAATGTGTCGACAATTCCGTGATTTCCAAACCGTATGATCTAACCTTACCGGTTAATTCATCAGCATAAGTTTTGCTTTCTGCTGCTTTTTGAAGGTCAATAAACCTTGCGTCAAGCGTGGGTACCTGGATACCCTTAAAGCCTAAGCTTGCCGCCCATTCACAAATAGCATCTAAAGAATTAAAAGGAGCCTCATCACCAATAAATTGAGCAAGGAAAACTCCGGGACCTTTAAGTGTTGTCATGATATTTTTTATATTTTAAAATCTGTCCATTTTTGATCAGACTGACTTGAAGCTACTACTGTATCAATAAATGCCATACCTCTTACACCATCTTCAACCCTTGGGAAATCCAGCATGGCTTCTGTAGGAGTTGTTCCATGGATTTTAGCCGAAACCGTAAGTGCAAAATTTCTATAAATGTTTGCAAAAGCTTCCAGGTAGCCTTCCGGATGTCCGCCTGGAACACGTAAGTTGTGTTTTGCAATATCTGAAAGATAAGCTTGTCCTGCGCGGTAAATCTGAGCTGGTTCATTAAGCCATTTTAAAGTAAGCGTATTTGGCTCTTGCTGGTTCCACTCTAATCCGCCTTTTTCTCCATATACTCTAATTTTTAAAGCATTTTCTTCACCTGCAGCTACCTGAGATGCTGATAATACACCGCTTGCGCCATTGTCAAATTTCAAAAGTACGTTACCGTCGTCATCAAGTGCCCTTCCCTGAACTACAACGTTCAGATCGGCACATAGCTTAGTGATTTTTAAGCCTGAAATATACTCTGCTAATTGCGCAGCGTGTGTTCCTATATCTCCCATACAACCGCTTTTTCCACTTTTGGTTGGGTCAGTGCGCCATGCGGCCTGGGCATTTCCTTCTCTTTCGGTAAGGGTGCTTAGCCATCCCTGAGGATACTCAACCATGATTTTTCTAATGGCACCAAGTTTTCCTTCTTTTACCATTTGTCTGGCTTGTTTTACCATTGGATAACCAGAGTAGGTATGAGTTAAGCATAGAATTAAGCCAGTTTCCTGTACTTTTTGCTGTAATAACTTAGCTTCTTCAAGAGATAATGCAATTGGTTTTTCAATTACCACGTTAAACCCATGATCCAAGGCCATCATTGCAGGAGCAAAGTGGGCAAAATTTGGGGTAACAATAGTTACAAAGTCGATACGTTTGTCAGCAGGTAATTTGCTTTCTTTCTCAATCATTTCCTCAAAGTTCATATAAACCCTGTCTTCCGGAAGGAATAACATTTCACCAGATTCTCTGGCAATTTCGGGGTGTATACTCAATGCTCCGCAGCAAAACTCTACCTGGCCGTCAATGTTAGCGGCAATACGATGAACTGCACCGATAAACGCGTCTTTACCGCCGCCTACCATGCCCATTCTAATTTTTCTTGTCTTCATTAAATGTTACCTTTTTTTAATTCACTAACTGCAAAATCACAAGCTCTTGCTGTTAAAGCCATATATGTTAATGATGGATTCTGGCATGCAGCTGAAGTCATGCAAGAACCATCTGTTACAAATACATTTTTTACTTCATGCATCTGATTCCATTTATTTAATACCGAAGTTTTAGGGTCATGTCCCATGCGGGCAGTTCCCATTTCGTGTATTGCCATACCTGGAGCAGATCCGTTGTCATAAGTTTTTACGTCTTTAATTCCTGATGCTTCAAGCATTTCTGCAGCATCATTCATCATGTCAACGCGCATTTTTTGTTCATTATCTTTAAACTCACAATCAATAGCCAATACAGGTTGACCCCATTTGTCTTTTTTGCTTTTGTCTATATAAACACGGTTTTCGAAATATGGGAGAGACTCACCGAAACCTCCTAATCCCATGTTCCATGCACCTGGTGTAGTCATTTGATCTTTAAATTCAGCACCAAATGCCATTTCAGCAACATCAGCATGCCAGTTACCTCTGCTTGCACCACCCTGATAGCCGAAACCTCTTACGTAGTCGCGTTTATCATTGCCCATGTTCCTATATCTAGGTATATAGATTCCGTTTGCTCTGCGGCCATAAGTATATTTGTCGTCAAAACCTTCAGCTCTTCCAGATGCACCACAACGGAAGTGGTGATCCATTAAGTTATGTCCCAATTGTCCACTGCCATTACCTAATCCATCAGGGAACTCAGCAGATGTAGAGTTAAGCAATAGGAAAGTTGAGCCTAAAGTTGATCCGTTTACAAAAACGATCTTTGCAAAATATTCTATAGTTTCTTTTGTTTCTGAGTCTATTACTACAACACCTTTTGCTTTTTTGGTTTCTTTATCATAGATAATGGTGTTTACTAATGAAAAAGGACGTAAAGTAAGGTTTCCTGTAGCTACAGCTGCAGGTAGGGTAGATGACTGAGTGCTAAAATAAGCTCCAAACGGACAACCTCTGCTGCAAAGATTACGGTATTGGCAAGATCCTCTTCCTCCATGAGGGACAGTTAAATTGGCTGTACGGCCAATTGTCATGATTCTCGATTTTTTCCACTTATCTTCAATACGTTTCTTTACATCTTTTTCAACGCAGTTCATCTCCATTGGGGGTAGGAATTGACCATCAGGTAATGCCGGCCAGCCTTCTACTTGTCCGCTGATACCTGCAAATTTCTCTACATAGTCATACCATGGAGCAATATCTTTATATCTGATTGGCCAGTCAACACCATGCCCATCTTTAAGGTTGTCTTCAAAGTTAAGATCGCTAAAACGGTAACTCTGTCTGCCCCACATCAGTGATTTTCCACCAACATGAAATCCGCGGTACCAGTCAAAACGTTTAATTTCTGTATACGGGCAATCGTGGTCATTTACCCAATAACTCTCGTTGAATTCCGAGTATGGATAATCTCTCTTTTGCACCGGATGCGCTTCTTTTTGTGCTTCGGTTATTCTTCCACGGTGTTCAAACTCCCATGGTTTCTTTGTAGCGGTAGTATAGTCTTTTATGTGCTCAATGTTTCTTCCTCTTTCAAGTAATAGAACTTTTAAGCCCTTTTCTGTTAGTTCCTTTGCTGCCCAGCCACCACTAATTCCAGATCCTACAACAATGGCGTCATATGTATTGTTAGCTGTCGCTTTCGTATTTAAATTGCTCATTTTAATGCTATAAAAGGTTTATGCCCAAACTTTTTGACCAGGTTTCAAATCCACACAGCCATCATAGCGGCCAGGGATATCAACATAAGCCATTGCTTTTGTTGCTCCAATCTCAGAGGTGAAATAACCTAGTAAGGTTAGATCTCTAATGATAGAAAAGAAACGTGGTTCTGTTTTCGGCTTGTCCTTTGGTAGTATTGATGCGAAGCCGGCATTTTCGGTTTGAGACTTTGCCTTATCAGGGTCAGTTTTTTGAGCGTCTGCCTCTTTTTGTTTATCCTGTTCAGCTTTGGTAGCAGCAATAGTCTCTTCTCTGAGTTTACTAAGCAATTGTGTGCGCTCGGCCGGAGAAATTTCCAGGAAAGATTTTTTAAACTGGTCTTTAGATTGCTCTTCAAGAGCATCAAGTCCTTTCACAAATGCCTTTTGAGCATCCTCGGGATAACAATCTTTTACCATTAAGGCTATAAACGGGCCTACTCCTGCAGCCTTTGCACCCGGCGAGCTCGTTGTAGGGATAATGATGTCGGCAACTTCGGTAATCAGTTTAAGCTGGTTATCATCAAATAATTTGCCATTGGTTTTAGTAGATGGTGAGTTACAACTATCAAGAAATACTCCTATCGTAGTTGCAGATAAAGCTCCTCCCATTAGGAAGGCCATATTCCTCACTGCTTCTCGTCTGTCCATATTTGGTGTTTTAGGTGTTTTGGTGTATTGTTGGTTGCACTAAAGATTTTTGAATAGGTTCGTTCATTTATTTATTTTTGTGGAAATCCAAATCAGTCATGATTGAGAATATAGTAGTTTTAGGCTCTAACGGCCAGATAGGCACAGAGCTGGTAACGGCTTTACGTAAAGTGTATGGAGAGTCAAATGTTATTGCGTGTGACATTCGCCGGCCCGATTATGACATCAAGAATTCGGGGCCTTTTGAATTTGTAAATGTTCTGGAAAAAGATACTTTAAACAGTATTTTTCAGAAATATCAGCCAACACAGGTTTATTTACTGGCTGCCTTATTATCTGCAACAGGCGAGCAAAATCCTAAGCTTGCCTGGGACCTTAACATGAATGGCTTACTTAATATCTTAGATTTGGCAATTACTTATAAAACAGCAAAAGTATACTGGCCAAGTTCCATAGCTGTTTTTGGTCCAAATTCGCCTAAAGATCATACCCCTCAGTTTTGTGTGATGGATCCCAATACCGTTTATGGAATTAGTAAACTGGCAGGTGAACGTTGGTGTGAATATTATAACCAAAAGTACAATTTAGATGTACGAAGTATCCGTTACCCAGGCCTAATAAGCTGGAAAGCTGCACCGGGTGGAGGAACTACAGATTATGCCATCCATATTTTTCATGATGCGTTAAAAAAAGGAACGTATGCATCGTTTTTAAATGCCGCAACAGAATTACCAATGATGTATATGGATGATGCCATCCGTGGTACTATAGAATTGATGGATGCTGAGGCATCAAAAATTACTATCCGTTCCAGTTATAATTTTGCGGGGGTAAGCTTTACTCCGGAGATTTTAGCAGCGGAGATCAGAAAGCATATTCCGGAATTTACATTAACTTACACCGAAAATGACCCCCGCCAAAACATCGCAGATAGTTGGCCAAGGTCCATTGACGACAGTTTCGCTGTGAAAGAATGGGGATGGAAGCCAGAGTTTGACCTTTCAAAACTTACGCTTGACATGATTAAGAATTTAAAGAAATAGTATTTACTAACTACTAAATAACCACCAAAGAGAATAAAATGGGAAGAGCATTTGAGTTCAGAAAAGAAAGAAAATTTAAACGTTGGGCCAAAATGGCCGTACAATTTACCAGGATAGGTAAAGAGATAGTAATGGCCGTTAAAGATGGCGGACCAAGTCCTGATACCAACTCTCGTTTGCGTACAGCTATACAAAATGCCAAGGCAGTAAACATGCCTAAAGATAGAGTTGATGCGGCAATTAAACGTGCTTCAAATAAAGATGAGAATGGGTATGAAGAGTATGTTTACGAAGGCTATGCACAGCATGGTGTTGCTGTTTTAATTGAAACTGCAACAGACAATACAAACAGAACTGTTGCTAACGTACGTAGTTATTTTAATAAAACAGGTGGTACTTTAGGCAAAACGGGATCTCTTGATTTTATTTTTAATCGTAAATCAATATTCAGATTCTTACCTGGAGAAAAAGACCTGGAAGAACTGGAATTTGAATTAATTGATTCAGGACTGGAAGAACTATATCTTGAGGCTGATGAAGAAGGGAACGATATTGCTGTAGTTCAAACCGCTTTCGAAGATTTCGGTAAAATGCAGAAAGCACTTGAAGATCTGGCTGTTGAAATGAAAAGTGCTAAGCTTGAGCGCATTTCTCTTTCAACTACCGCAGTTACAGAAGAGCAGGCTGCAGATGTATTTAAACTAATAGATAAGCTTGAAGAGGACGACGACGTTCAGGCGGTTTATCACAATATGGCAGAATAAGTTCTGCCATATAAAAACCCATTATTTCTGATTGGAAAATAGCCATGGCAACAGTTCCGGCTCTGCAAAGGCAGAGTCCCAGCTGTTGTGATTGGCTTCGGGATAAAGCGTTATTTTCGGAGTTTTTCCCAATACTTGAAGCTGATCAGCAATGGATGTAGAAAGCACTACAGGCACTACATCATCTTTTTCTCCATGAAAAATCCATAGTGGAACCTTTTTATACTTCTGAACATTTGCAATGTTATCGCCACCGCAGATAGCAAAAGCAGCTGCAAATGTTTTGCGCTTACGTCGTAATAATTCATAAGTACCCATTCCTCCCATAGATAAGCCACCTATGTAAACTTTTTTCTTATCCACAAAGGGCTTATCCAAAAAATTATCTATCATACCCAGTAGTGCATGCATGGCTTTTGTGGGTTTACCTCCTGTTTGGAAATTAAATTCCCGCTTGCCATCTTCATTATTTTTGAATTCGACATTTGCCCAGAAACTATCATTGCTACATTGTGGGAATACGATTATTGCCGGAAATTTTTTACGAACACTGTCTTTTAAAAACAACTTGCCTCCATGGGTAAGCTGTTTCTCATTATCGTTTCCTCTTTCTCCACTTCCATGTAAGAAAAACAGTATTGGATATTTTTGATTTGGATCAAAGTTTTCGGGAAACAGAACCCTGTAATAAATGCTGTCTTTTCCTTCAATGAAATTCCCTGAATCATATTTCTTGAAGTCCTGGGCCATACCATTTAATCCTAATAGCAAGACCATAAAAGCCGTTAATTTAATCCTGTTCATATTACTAAACTAAACAAAATTGTAATCTTTTAAAAATGAGGGGATATAGGAATGACGATTGCTTTAAGCAGTCGTCCTCTCGACGATAGGAGAGATCTCTTGAACTGGCATAACCAAGGGATCTCTCACGATGCTCGAGATGACGAGGCGTGCTATAGGATGGCGATCAATTACATAAAAAAGGCTGATCATGTTATGATACAGCCTTATATACTCTAAACTTAATCTGCTAAAGCAGCGTAAACTGATTAGTCTTAACATCTCTTGAATTTGTACCAATGAACACTTTAAAATCTCCTGGTTCTGCTACATATTTAAGTTCCGAGTTGAAGAATTTTAAATCATCAACAGTGATTTTGAAATTAACTGTTTTGCTTTCTCCCGCCTTTAAATCAATTTTTTCAAAGTGTTTTAATTCTTTAACAGGACGTGTAGAACTGCCTACAAGATCTCTGATGTAAAGCTGAACTACTTCTTTGCCTTCCCTTGATCCGGTATTCTTTACAATAACACTCGCATTGATCGTTTCGCCGGATTTAAATTTATCCTTGTCTAGCTTTATATCACTATAATCAAAGGTTGTATAGCTTAATCCGTATCCAAATGGATACAAGGGATCGTTGCTTACATCAATGTAATTAGAACGGAATTTAGAAAACCATTTGCCATCTTCTAATGGACGGCCTGTATTTTTATGACTGTAATACAATGGTATCTGACCCACATTTTGTGGGAATGTTGTGGTTAGTTTTCCTGATGGATTTACATCGCCGAATAATACATCAGTAATTGCTTTTGCCGCTTCGGTACCACCAAACCAAACATTAAGTATCGCCGGAACATTCTCGTTTTCCCAATTTAAAACTAATGGCCTACCACTAAACAAAACTAAAACAACTGGTTTGCCAGTTTTAAGTAAGGCCTGTAATAAGCGTTTTTGAACTTCAGGGATTTCCAGATTGGTACGGCTTGAGCTTTCACCACTCATTTCAGAACCTTCTCCCAAAGCTGCAATAACTACATCCGACTGTTTTGCAATGTCTACTGCTTCTTTGATCACTTCTTCTTCCGGGCGATTATCTCTTGGAATATCACGAGCAAACATAGTTGCTCTTTTTTGATACGCTTCATCCGCCAATAAGTTCGAACCTAAGCTATGTAATACTTTAACGTTTGATCCTAAAGCAGCTTTCATACCTGCAAGAAGAGAAGATGTATTGGCTAAATCACTATTTACACTCCATGTGCCCGGCATATTGGATCCAGTGTTGGCCAAAGGGCCTATCAATGCAACGGTGCCTGTTTTTTTGAGTGGTAATGTCTGTTTGTCGTTTTTTAACAAGACAAAAGATTGAGTTGCCGCTTCACGCGCAAATTGTAAATGTTCAGGTTTAAGTATTTCAGTTTTTGCACGTTCTTCATTGCAATAACGATATGGATCCTCAAACAAACCTAGCTTATATTTAGCCTCCAACACAAGGCGGCAGGCATTGTCAATTTGTTGTGTTTTTACTTTACCTTCCTGTACCGATTTTTTTAGGGTGGTTAGAAACCCTTCACCCACCATATCCATATCAACTCCGGCATTCAATGATAAGGCAGAGACTGTCTGCAAATCGCCCAGGCCATGATCGATCAGTTCGTTCACAGCGGTGTAGTCAGTAACAACGAAACCCTTAAAGCCCCATTGTTTACGTAGCAAATCTGTCATTAACCATTTGTTAGCGGTGGCAGGAACACCATTAATATCATTAAAAGATGTCATTACACTTCCGGCACCGGCATCAATAGCAGCCTTGTAAGGAGGCAGGTATTCATTATACATCCTGTCCAGACTCATATCTGTAGTGTTATAGTCTCTTCCAGCTTCGGCAGCGCCATATAACGCAAAGTGTTTAACGCAGGCCATCATGGTGTTGTATTTAGAAAGATCATCGCCCTGGTAACCTTTAATCATTGCTTTGGCAATTTGACTTCCTAAATAAGTATCTTCTCCTGATCCTTCAGATATTCTTCCCCACCTCGGGTCTCTTGATATATCAACCATTGGAGAGAAAGTCCAGTTAAGTCCGTCAGCAGTAGCTTCAACCGCTGCTATACGTGCCGTTTTCTGGATAAGAGACATATCCCATGTACAAGATAAGGCCAATGGAATAGGGAAGGTGGTTTTATACCCATGGATTACATCCTGCCCAAAAATGATAGGGATTTTAAGTCTGCTTTCGTTTACAGCGATTTCTTGTGCCTTACGGATTTTTTGAGGTGTTGTAAAGCTAAACATGCCGCCTACCTGACCTTTTTTGATCTTACTTTCAACATCTGTACTTACTACCGATCCTGTAGTTGCTTCGCCGCCGGTTAGCAAATTGAGTTGCCCTATCTTTTCATCTAAAGTCATTTTAGATAATAGGTTGCCGATAAAAGCATTCATCTTTTGATCAGCTGCGGGAACTTTTTTTTTCTGTTGCGCAGATGTTGCGCCGATGCAGAAAAACATAGACAAGAATAGTAAGTGAGATATTTTCATTTTTTGTGTTATTTTTTTAAATAGGGTGTTATTTCTTTGATCCAGATGGCATAGCCTTCTGGCTTCATATGTAGCATATCTTCTACAAACAGTTCTGGTCTTGGAGCACCGTTGCTGTCGAGCATTTTGGAGTTTACATCAATAAAAACTGCATTTTTTTGCTTACTGATATACTCTTTTATCATGGTGTTTGCTTTGGTCACATTATCAGCAAACTTCATTCTTGAAGGACTCTGCTTCATAGAGATATACACTATGTTTGCTTTGGGAAGACCTTTACGAAGGTTATTATAAAACGTTACAAATCTGTTGTACGTTTGCTCTGCACTTGTGCCTGTTGCAATGTCGTTTTCTCCACTGTAAATTACAACCTGCTTAGGCTTATAAGCAAACACAAGCTCGTTGATATACTCATTCGCCTGTTCAAGCGTAGAGCCTCCAAAACCACGGTTAATGGCATGATAATCTTTAAAAACTGTCTCCAGTTCATTCCAGCGTGTGAATGAAGAACTGCCCACAAATACAACTTTGTTTTTGGCAGGCATTGATACACTATCCTGATGTTTAAATTTCTGGATATCGTTCCAGAAAGGTTTCTCCTGCGCATGTGAGTTAACAGACAGACTTACCAGTAATACAAAAAGCAGACGGAAATAGAAGTGATGTTTCATGATTTTTTAAATTTCTAATTAACTTTGGCAACCTCTGTTTTAGGAGCGACTCCGCTCTCATTGATTGCTTCTATGCTAAAATAGTAAGTTTTATTTTTGTCCATCCCTTTATACCAGTATTCATTAGTATTATACACCATAATGCAGTTGTACAACTTGTCGGGTTCAGTGCCTATGTAAATGTTGTAAGCATAAGCATCTTCTACAGGTGCCCATTTTAACCATGCACTGCGTTTGTCTTTTTCGGTTCTTAGTACTACAAAATCTTTGACGCTTTTTGGTGTCGACTGATTGCCATTACCAAAAACCCGTAGGCCGCTAATAGCGAACTTACCTGTAGGCATATGTATGTTTTCCAGTTTTATAAATCGTGCCTTAACCGGTTGTTCAAGCTCAATATAATCATGAGGAACATCAGTTTTATTTGTGCCTTTATCCTTTAAGATTTTCCATTTAACACCATCTGTAGAATACCACAGCTTGTATTGATGATAAATATCCTGGCGTTTGCCAAGGAACTCGGCATCCTGATCTGCATAGTTAATCTGTACTGCATTTACTGTCGACACGCCACCGAGATCAGTTTGGATCCATTCGCCTTTATTTCCTGTTTTTGCACTCCAATAAGTTTTAATGCTTTCATCAACAGCATTGTTGGCATAGTATGATCCAAGTGTCGATGATACAGCTACAGGCTTGTTATAATTTAACAACATCCATCCGGTAAAACCGCTTTTTAAGTGATCCTGGGCTTCAGTAGGTAAGTAATGAGGATAATCGCCGAAGGCAGCATCCATATACATTACATCGTCATTATCGAATCCGGCTGGCCAAATACCAAGGCGACGTTCAAAGTTGTTTTTTACGGAGATGGCTATTGTAGAAACATGCCAGTAGTTCTTCCATTTATCCTGATAAGTAGCACCATGGCCTGCACCACGGGCAAAGCCACCTGGTTTCCATGAAAAAGGATTAGACTGGTGTTCAAATGGTCCCAAAGGAGTAGGCCCAACAGCAACACCATCGGCATAGCCGCTAAATTCCGTGCCTGGTGCGCCATATTGAAGGTAGTACTTACTGTTGTGCTTTGTTACCCAGGCACCCTCCATAAATGGATCTAAAAAGGTGTTGTCCAAATATTCTCCAAACCGTTGCCATCCATAGCGCTCCGGATTTAACAGGAGTAATTCTTTACGGGTGCCTATGGGATCAAAAGTTTTTCGGTTTAACTCAATACCATATAGCGGGTAGCTATTGCTGCTACCATTGTACATGTACAATTTGCCGTCGTCATCAACAAAATGAGCAGGATCCCATCCACCAATCTCAAATTCATGAACAGCTTCTTTCCATTCATTGTTTTTAGGATCTGTGCTCATCCATATCGGGAAATTTTTAGAATAAGTAGAGCCGAAAACAAGCATCGTGTCTCCCTGCACCCATACAGACGGGGCGCAAAGATCATCGTAAACCTTATGCTCAGGTCTTAAGAAGTTTTTAGAAACGAATTTCCAGTTATACATATCGCTGCTCCACCAATAACCCCATTGGTTGGTAGAAAACAGATAATAATCACCTTTGTAGGTTACAATAACAGGATCGGCTGTAGCCCTGTGTTTTCCTTGCTCCGCAAAATTAGGAATAGGAGTATAGCCGTAATCCAGATTAATTGGATTACAATAAGTAAGTTGTTTTTTTTGAGCAAATGCGCCCATGCTTACAATAAGCATTAACAACATTGAAATATATATATTCTTCGTCATCATCTACAAATTGGGACTCGTGAATCCTAAGGTTTTAAGACCTCTTTTTACATCAGGGCTGCTCATAAATAATTTCCACAATAAGCCGCTGCGGTAGTTTTCAATCATTACAATGATTGGCCCCTGATCTATAGCAAGGTGAGATTTTGCATACCAGTTTTTTTCTTCACTAAAAGCATCCACAAAACCATATTCACTCCATAGTTTGTCTCCTTTATCATAATAAAAATGTTTTAGCGCTTCCATTGAATATTCTGGGGTATAAGGGAAGGCAGATAAAGCTGCAGTTGGTGTAATTACACCAAGGTCTTCGCTTGGCGAATGGGCAGCATAACCACCCCAGCTATCACTGGCAGTTAAGCCCCAGCTGTTGGCACCATAGCCTTTATATTTTTTTGGGTTTTCTATACAATAAGCCCTATTAATAAGTGTATGATTTTTATTTTGTTCCCAATAATCTGCATTGTTGTCTTTTAAACCACGTGGATCTAAGCCCATGAATGAGTAATGCGAAAAGAATAACGGGCCTCCGTAATCAAAGCCTAATGGTAGCGTAATGCCATTAAATTTACGACCATTGAAGTAGGTGTTGTTATTTGCGTAACCATCGTCGTAAACGCGTTTGTTGATAGGGAATTTTGGAGATGATGCTGCCATCACATAGGTAATCAAACACTCGTTCCATCCTTTAATCTGATGGTTCATGCTCCAGCCGTTGTTTGGACTCCAGTGCCAGTAAAGAACATTTTGATTTTGAGTGAACCAATTCCATTCAATACCTTCCCACATCCATAATATTTTATTTCTGATGTCGTTTTCGACAGGATTATCTTCAGTATAATACTGACGGGCAGTTAATAAACCTTGAAACAATAAAGAAGTTTCAACGATATCTGCACCATCATCTTTTGGGCTAAAGCGGATTACTTTTCCGGTTTCGCCATTTAACCAATGAGGGAAAGCACCATGAAACATATCGGCCTTCCATAAAAAGTCTACTATTTTTTTTGTGCGTTCAGCAGCTTGTTCACGAGTGATAAATTTACGCTCTGAGGCTACTATCATAGCCATAACACCAAAGCCGGTACCTCCCGTTGTAACTACCTCATCGCCGTAGTCAAAAGATCGGTTACTTCGTTCGCGTGCCATGCCGCTAACAGGGTGTCCAAAATCCCAGAAGTATCTGAAAGTTTGTTTTTGTACCAGATCAAGAAGCTGATCGTCGGTAAGGTTTTTTTTAATGGAGAGGTCAGCCGTTATTTTATTGCTTTTTTTTTGCCCCATTACAAGATTTGTAAATAGAACAAAAACTAATGAAAATATTAGGAGTATTGAAGAATGACTGATTTTTATCATGTGCTTGTTAACTAAAAAAGGTTGCTGCTTTAACAGGAGCAACCTTTTAAAAGTGAATTAATTATAGCCGGGGTTTTGCTTTAATAAACCACCACTTTGGTCTATCTCTGTTGAAGGAATTGGCCAAACTTCATTTTTGTTAGCTTTCCATCCTTTTGGACCAAACACTTGAAGTGCACGGCCCTGACGAATTACGTCGAAGTAACGATCACTTTCCATTGCCAACTCCACTTGTCGTTCGTGCCAGATTGCTTCTTTTAATGCTGCCTTATCGCTGGTTGTCACGTCTGGTAGAATCGCCGCATTAGTTCCTCGCGCACGTTTTCTTACACGATTTAATGATGTCTTGGCAAGTGTTGGGTTTCCAAGTTCATTGGCGGCTTCTGCGTTCATCAAGAGTATGTCTGCAAATCTCAGCACACGAATATTCTGCTGGATGATTTTTGATTATATCTCTCATTTGGTACTGTGTTAGGAATCACATCTCCCTGAGGAGTAGTCTCGCCTTTAAAAATAATGGTTGCATCTCTTCTTGGATCGCCGGTTTCAAAGGCATTAGCCAAAACTTCTGAAGGCGTATTGAATCCCCATCCGCCCCCGGCAACACCGGCAACACCCTGTACCTGACTGTATTGTGAATTTGATGCTGCAGAGTTGCCAGGCAACAATTCACATTGGATCTCAAATAGAGATTCAACGTTGTTCTCGTTTTGTGTTCTGAATCCTTTTTCAAAATCTGGAAAAAGATCATAGCCTAATCCCATAACCTGGTTGGTTAGCGATAACACCTGATCCCATTTTTGCTGGTACATTGCTGCTTTGGCCATCATTCCTAAAGCGGCACCCTTTGTTGCTCTGCCAAGCTCGGCTGCCCCGTAAGTAGTTGGCAGAACTGCAGCCGCTTCTGTCAGATCTTTTTCGATTTGAGCATATACCTCTTCTTTGGTGGATTGAGGCATGTTGTATTCCGTAGCGTCTTTAGGAACATGAAGCCTTAAAACCACATTTCCATAGGCACGTACAAGTCTGAAATAAGAGTATGCCCGTATAAATTTGGCTTCGGCCAGATAACGTTCTTTTAAGTTAGCGTCCATTTCTATGTTTGGCACATTGTCTAATACCTGATTGCATAGATTGATGTTTTGATACTGCCCAGTCCAGAAATCCTGTAGGGAACCTTGTGTAGAGGTTACGGTAAAATTATCATAAAGATTAAAAAACGTTGCATCAGTAGGTGTACTTCCTTTATCAGCTTCATCAGAGCCAGTGCTCTCTATAACAATGGCATTAAATGCCACGCTGTTCCAGCTGCGCAATTGTGCATAAATCGCATTTACCCCTTTTAAGGCATCTTCCGATGTTTTCCAGAATTGAATAGCCGGCTGCTGAGCCTGTGGCGGAACATTTAGGAACTCTTTTTTACAGGAGGCCGTAAACAGCATTACACTTAAAGCTGCCGCTGCGAAGCAGGACTGTATATTTATATGTGTTTTCATATTCAAAGTCAGTTAGAATGTTAAATTAACACCGAAATTATAAGTAGCAAATAATGGATAGACATTGGTGTCTATTCCTGCATTTGTAGGGGTGCCGCCTACCTCAGGACTGAATCCTTTGTAACCAAATAGGTTTACAGCATTTTGTGCATTTATAAAGACCCTTAGACTCCTTGCTTTCCATTTAGTAGTTAAAGATTGAGGTAGGGTATAGCCCAGCTGTATGTTTCTCAAGCGGATATAATCACCACTTTCCACATAAAAAGAGCTGGGAGCTTTGTTAAGCTCATTAGCAAGATTTGCTGATGGATAAGTGTTGGATGATCCAGGACCAGTCCAACGGTGGTCAAAAAAATCTTTGGTATAATTCTCATTACCAAAACGATTAGCCAGATTGGCGTTTAACACATCTACTCCGGCAACACCCTGAATGTCCACAGTAAGATCAAAGCTTTTGTAAGCGAAATTGGTATTTACACCGTAGCTAAACTTAGGATTAGGATTACCCAACACTACCCTGTCTCTGTCATCGATAGTGCCGTCATTATTAATGTCTGCAAATTTGAAGTCACCTATTGAAAATTTATTGTTTTTCCATTCAGCAACTTCCTCGGCTGTTTGGAAAATACCTGCAACCTGATAACCAAAGAACTCACCAATAGGTCTGTTGTTAACAGTCCTTGTAGATCTGTAACCACTGGTCAGTCCTACTCCGCCTTGATAAACCGGATTGTCTCCTGAACTTACATTCAATACTTTATTATTATTGATACCTAGATTGGCACTGATCGTATAAGTTAATCCGCCTTGAGTTTTGTCAGCCCATGTAGTTAAAAATTCAACTCCACTATTTTTAATGTCGGCCTGGTTACCTAAGATTGTACTGTTAGTCGTTCCTAGACTTCCAAGGATTGGAATATTAAAAATGGCCTGTTCAGTTTTTCGTGTGTAATAATCAGTCTCTATTTTTAATCGATTTTCCATAAAACCCATTTCCAGGCCTACGTTTGTTCCGGCACTGCGTTCCCAAAGTAATGATGGGGGAACAATTGATCTGATGCTGGCACCAGTTTGAGGGTTGCCACCAAAAAATGCAATCAATGCTGCACTTTGGTCAACAGTTAATGTAGAAGGATTAAAAGGTACCCCGGCATTCCCTACTTTACCCCAGCTTCCACGAAGTTTTAAATTGCTAAATACCTTCTGATCTTTCATAAAATCTTCGTTGGTGATTACCCAACCTGCACCGACAGAAGGGAAGTTGCCCCATGGATTCGAATCAAAGCCATAGAATTGAGAAGCACCGTCTCTCCTGAAGGAAGCATTCAATAAGTATTTGTTCTTGTAGGCATAGTTTACCCTTGCAAAATATGAAGAAAAGGTACTGAGCTCACCTTCATCCCGAATTGATCGTGACGCTGCATCGCCAAGTGCCAGATATAGGTCACTTTCTGAGCTGTAAGGCACATTCTGAGCTTCGGCAAAGGTTTTGTATGTTTTTACACGTTGTGCTGTTTGGCCTGCAAGTACCGTTAATCTATGGTCATCCCATTGTTTATCATAAGTTAATGTATTTTCTATTATCCAGTTTCTATTTTCAACCCTGTCTATGTTTAACTTACTGATAGTGTTGTTCTGTGCAGTAGTAGCTTCGTATTTTGGTACATAACCTCTTACTTCCTCCTGACCGAAATCACCGCCCACGCTTGTTTTAAAGGTAAAGTCTTTTAGTAATTTCAGCTCGGCAAACACGTTTCCTGTAACTTTATATTTGGTTGTTCTTTGGTTAAAGAAATCCATTGTTACCTGAGGGTTTATATTACTTCCATTTCCTAAATTAAAATCATTAGGATCGCCGTAAGAACCATCAGGATTAAATACAGGCACTACGGGAGAAGCCGCATAAAGCCCTCTGAATAGTGCGGTTGGTGCATCCTTCGATTTGCTGGAATTAGCTGCTACGTTATATCCGATTTTCAATGCCTCAAAAATCTGAATGTCATTAGATAACCTTGCGGTGTAACGCTGATAGTTGTTGTTTTTTACAATCCCATCCTGATTAAGGTACCCAAGCGAAAGGTTGTAAGTTGATTTTTCCGTACCACCGTTAATAGAGATCTGATGATTTGTCACCATCGCATCTCTCAGCATTAGACCGTACCAGTCGGTTCCTTTACCAAGATCAGTACTAGCAAACAATGCTGGCTGACCAAGGAGCGCATATGCCTCATTAACTGCTGTTGCATATTCCGACGCATTGGCCATCTCCACTTTATTGGTAACTCTTTGGAATCCTACAGATCCATTGTAGTTAATAATGGGATCTCCTTTTTTGCCTTTGGTAGTAGTTACCAGTACAACCCCATTGGCACCGCGTATACCAAAAATAGATTGTGCCGATGCATCCTTTAAGATACTTATGTCAGCAATGTCTGCAGGATTAAGAAAGTTAATATCATCATACCAAACCCCGTCTACTACATATAAAGCTCCGGTTTTACCGTAAATTGTACTTGTACCACGTATGGTTAGTTGCGGAGTCCCACCGGGTGCACCCACATTGGTAATGGTTACACCTGCTACCTTACCTTGCAGTGAACTTACAGGATTCACGGATGCCTGCTTGGCGATGTCCTCACCTTTTACATTTCCTACCGACCCGGTAACATCAATTTTTTTCTGAGTACCATAACCAACTACTACAACTTGCTCTAATTGTTGCGAGGATGAGGCAAGTTCCACGTTGATCACTGTTCTGTTGTTCACTTGCATCTCTGTTGGATTATATCCAATGTAAGAGAATACAAGAGTCGCATTGGCCGGAGCACTTATTGCGTATTTTCCCGTTGCATCTGTTTGTGTCCCAATTTGTGTTCCCTTTACTAAAACGCTTACACCTGGAAGAGTGGTTTTATCTGCACCGTCACTTACTACACCTCGTATAGTAATATCTTGCGCAGAAGCTGCGTTGATAAAAAGAAAACATAAAAAAGTTAAAACAGAAAGTTTTGTAAAGATTCTTTTCATGCTGTTTAAAATTTAGTTGTTAGTTGTATAAATCTCCGAGAGTATTTGAGTTAAAACAAATAAAACGCCTCAACATTAATACATCATCATAGAAATCTGTACTTTCTCAAACAATCGAAATAGGCCTCTTGTTTCGCTAAAAACAGTGTTCTATGCCGACATAACAAAATTTAGACCTACAACAAGAGGTCAAAAGAATTTTATAAAATCAATCTTAAAAAAAAGGATATGAGAGGTAATGATGTAGTGCTATAGCTCCATTAGAAACTCCACGAGGTTCTTGTCGTGCGGTACATCAAGCTTTTTTCGAAGTCTGTAGCGGCGTATTTCTACACCTCGTAACGAAATGTTCAGTAATGATGCCATTTCTTTGCTACTCATATTCATGTGCAGGTATGCGCAAAGTTTTAAATCGTTAGGTACAAGATCGGGGTGATTGGCTTTAAGTTTTTTGAAGAAACTCTCATGCGCCTCGTTAAAACTGCTCTCGAATAAATTCCAGTCGCGCTCATCGTTCATGCCTTCATCAATTACTTTTTGGATTTTTCTTAGCTGTTCTTCTGCCAAAGGTTTTCCGCTCGAATCCTTAAGCTTCAGCATCTCCTGACTAAGCTTTTGCAGCAGCTCATTTTTGTAAACCAAACTCATGGCTGAGTTGGCAAGTTCCCGGTTCTTACCTGCAAGTTCTACCTGCAGTTTCTCTGTTTGCAATTTGATGATTTGCCTTTCAGTTGCCTCAGCTTCTTTTTTAAGAAATTCCTCCTTTTCAACCTGCAACTTATCAGAAATGGCTTGCTGATCTTTCATCAGCTTTCTTTCGTAAAAGCGCTTAGAAGCAATTAGTAAAAAGACAATGCCAACCAGGTATAAAACGAAAGCCCAGTTGCTGGCATAAAAAGGAGGGAGGATCGTAAACTCAAACTCTGTATCCTTGCTTATGGTCTCATCATTAATCTTAGCCCTAACCAGAAAGGTATAAGTTCCTGCACTAAGGTTAGTGAAATCTTTTTGCGAAGCAGAACTCCAGTCAGACCATTGTTTAGAATAGCCTTTCAGGAAGTACTGAAACTTGATACTGCTTTGTCTGTAATAAGGAAGCGCGTACGAGATCCTGATGTTGTTTCTGCTAAACGGTATTTCAATTTCCGAATCTGAATTTCCTACCTCACTGATAATGGAATAGGTGTCTGTAATATCTTCTATTTTTCTAATTAATACAGATGGGAGTGCTATTTTTTTGCGCTTTAGTGAATCTAGCTCATTGTAAATAACAAAGCCATCATCAACACTGATCAGATAAATATGGTCGCTGATCTTACTGATGTTTTCATAGTACTGAACCATTCTGCCATCTAAAACACTGAAACGATTGGAGTCTATTTCTATTTTTCCTGGCTGCGAAAAATTGATCAGCGCCATTTTTCCATGGTTAATAAACCAATATTTCTTATGGTCGGCCTTAATGATCTTATTGGATTGAGAAAAAGATCCAAGTTCCTTATTCAGAGTGGTATATTTGCTGAAATTGTTGCTGATCTCGTCGTAAGTTAAAAAGCCCTCATTGGACGAATAGATCAGTTTATTTTCAAGAGTGAAGAGGTTAATGCCATATGTACTTGGCAACCCATTCCGTTCGTCGTAATACTTAACGTTTGTAACTGTTTTGAAATCGGGACTCAATACCAATTTATATAAGCCTCTGTAGGCATGGCTTACCCAGATATCGCCTTTGGAATCCTGTTCTACATATCTTGATGGTTCATCGAAACCTTTAATTTTGGAATCAAATTTCCACTGACCGGCCGGGTCCTTTTTGAATAATACCAGTCCATTATAAGTACCTTGAATAAGATAATTGTCGTTCAGTTTCTTGATAACCCAACCTCCGCTTATACCGGTAACTTTTTCAATTGTGTTTCCGGTAACGCTAAAAGTACCATCATTATGTCCACAAAGAAGCTGTCCGTCAATCATCCTTAAGTCCCAAACCTGTCCCTGCGATTTGGGTATCAGTTTGAAATCAAAAGAACTGAAAGTGTTGTCTTTACCACCAACCCATGGGCTGTAAAAAAGACCCTGGTTGGTTCCTAAATAAATTATGTTTTTATAAATAATGCTCGAATACACGGTGCCAAAAAGGCCGGTCTTATCAAAATAAAAGTAAAGAGGAGAATTTAATTCTATGCGGTCTATCCCGTTATCGAGACCAGTCCATAAGTTCTGATCGTCATCTGCATAAATACTAAGTACCGTATTGTTCTGTAAACCACTTGACTTATTGATCCTCTGTACAATATTTCCATCCTCATCAATAATAATCAAGCCGTTTAAAATTGTTCCGTAAGCATAGTATTTTCCTAATACTTTAACCCCGTTATTTAATTGATAGGTTTGCAGAAAGGTATTTGCAGGCGTATTAAAGGGAGTGTATTTTTCGCCATCGTATAGAAACAAACCATCTTTGCTGGTACCAATTAATAAACTGCCGTTTTTATAAGGAAGGATCGAAAGCACGCTTCCAGGTAGTGGGGTGCCAATATTTTTAAGGGGAACAAGTTTATCGCCGGTTAGCTCAAACAAGCCTTTCCCTAAAGCTTCGATAATGAAGCGTTTATCTACTTTATGCAGAAACAGAAAGAATGCAGGTATTTTTACAACATTTATTTTCTGGTCATTGTAAATATATATGCTCGAAAAAGACTGAAAGATAATGCGTTTGCCATCTACATAGATTTTCCATATCTCATCGGTCATTTTATGTTCCTTCGGAATAAGATTGATGAGGGAAGTATATTTTAAACGCTTATGGTCTATTTTCCAATATCCGAATTCACCAAAGCTTCCGGTATAAATTATACCGTTATCATCTGTAGCTACCGAACGAACAATCTGGCGGTTTGGCATTTCATATTGTTGCCAGTATTTGCCATCGTAAGTTAAAAGACCCTGGGTATTACCAAAATACATAATGCCATTTTTGCCTTTGGCAATAGACCAGTTTTGGTTACCGGAAAGGTAAACTGATTTAGGATAATTTTGAATGTAAGGCACCCCAATACTTTTGATGTCATCTGCCAGAGCAGAAACAGATACAAAACAAAAGATTAAAAATATAAAGTATTTAAAGGGTCCGTTGCTCATCAACAGCTAAGATAGTTGTTTACTTGAAACGTTTACCTGCTGTGGTACTTTTACGTAATACCCTGTTCCATCATAAGTGCGCTTACGAGGATTTGTAGTACACTCAACAGAGCAGCATCCTTGTAAAGTCTCTCCGCATTCATCACATTGAGTGAAATGTTCATTACATTCCGGATTGGCACAATTGATCATTTTTGGGGTAGTTTTGCCGCAATTATAGCATTTAGACACTATTGTTGGGTTTACGGTATTAACGTCAACTGCAATACGGTTGTCAAAAACGTAACATTTACCTTCAAAATCTTCACCTCCGGCTTCTTTACCATACTTGATAATGCCGCCATGCAGTTGGTAAACATCATTAAATCCATGGTGTAATAGCAAAGCCGATGCTTTTTCGCATTTTATACCTCCTGTACAGTAGGTAAGTACTTTTTTGTCTTTGTACTTAGCAAGCTCATTTATTTTATCAGGAAAATCTCTGAAATTCTCAATATCGAGGGTTACTGCATTTTTAAATTTCCCTAAATTGTGCTCATAGTTTGAACGTACATCAAGTATTACCACATCTTCCTGATCTATCATTTTTTGAAAATCAGCAGGTTCAAGGTGTTTGCCGGTTTGCTTGTTTGGGTCTATAATATTCGGATCTCTTAATCCTGAGTGGACAATTTCGGCTTTGTAACGACAGTGCATTTTGATGAATGAAGGCTCTTCAACATCATCAATTTTAAAATCAGTTTTTGCAAAACGTTCATCAGCTTTTATAGCTGCCATGTAGGCTTCGCAGGATTCTTTTGTTCCTGAAACGGTACCGTTTAAACCCTCATTAGCAACAATGATGCGACCAACAAGATTTAAAGATTTACAAAATGTAAGATGATCAGCAGCAAATTGTTCTGCCTCGGCTATGTGACTATAGCAATAGTAAAGTAGTGTCTGGAATTTTCTCATAATTCATTGATACCGATGCAAACGGCGTTTAATGCGGTGCAAAGCTAAGAAAAATATGTGAATTTGCATCAGATTGTGATCGTATGCTCAGGCTTTATTAGGGCTATGTTACGTTGTTGGTAGGACAATCAGCCCTTTCAAGGCCCTAGCAACGCCTTGGCAACAATAGTTCTTTATGTTAAAGCAGTATTGTTTGTAACATTATTGTAAACCTACCACCTTAGTTAGATTATTGTTAAGTTTGTATGCGTTATTTAAAAACACAAATAAAACTAACTTATTATTTATAAAAATGACTAACACTACGATGAGATCATTGTGGTTGACCACAAGTCTTCTACTTGGATCAACAGTTGGATTTGCGCAAGACAACCTTGTAAATTCATTAAAAAACAACCAAAGCGAAAACAGCGCAACCAGCTTTAAATTTACTCCGGTTATCAATACTGAAGCTACTTCTGTTAAAAATCAAAAATCATCCGGTACTTGCTGGAGCTACAGCACCAACTCTTTTTTAGAGTCGGAAATGATTAGAATGGGTAAAAAACCTGTGGATCTTGCAGATTTATTTACTGCCCGTAATGCGTATGTTGAAAAAGGAATTAACTATGTGCGTATGCACGGTGCCTTAACATTAGGCGATGGGGGTGCATGCCATGATGTAATTAATATGTTTGCTAAATATGGCGCTTTACCTCAAGAGGTTTATAGTGGTAATGACTATGGCGCTCCTGGCTCATCAGATAGAATGAATAGCCTTACAAAAGCCATTCTGGAAAATGCAGTAAAAGCACCAGATGGTAAGCTTGATCCTAACTGGAAAACTAAATATATAGCCACTATTGATTCTTGTATGGGGGCTGTTCCAGAAAAATTCACTTACGAAGGAAAAGAATACACGCCAAAAACCTTTGCTAAAGAGGTTGTAGGTATCAATCCTGAAGATTATGTTGAACTTTCATCTTTCAATACTTCGCCTTATTATAAAAAAGCAGTTTTGATGGTGCCTGATAACTGGTCATATGATCAGGTATACAACGTACAAATGGACGATATCACTAAAATTATCGATAATGCTTTAAAAGGCGGTTATAGCGTTGCATGGGCAACAGATGTTAGCGAAAAAGGCTTTAGCTGGAAAAATGGTGTTGCTTACGTTCCTGAAAAGAATTTTGATAGCATGACGGACGAAGAGAAAAAAGCAATGTTCAATGGTCCGAAAGCTGAAAAAGAAATCACAGTTGATTTACGTCAGGCAGCATTTGATGATTATCAAACTACTGATGATCATGGTATGCAAATTACAGGATTAGCAAAAGATCAAAACGGCAAAGAATATTACATTGTTAAAAACTCTTGGGGTGCTACTAACGATTATAACGGCTATTTATATGTGACCAAAAACTTTGTGAAATATAAAACCACAGCGTTTTTATTGCATAAAAAAGGTATTCCTTCAGATATCCGTAAGAAGCTAGACATATAACAGCAAAGGATTTTATTAAAAAGGGGCCTGTATCTTGAAATGCAGGCCCCTTTTTATTTAGGGTTTTTATGGATGCTGCAATATCTTTTAATCATACTGTGATATTTCTATACTTGAAACGAATAATTGAGTGAGTTAAAAAAGTATAACTTTATTCTAAGCATATGCCTTACAATGGATACACTTAAACAGAAGGAGCAGTTTGTATCAGTAATTGAACAGAACAAGGGGATAATTTACAAAATAGCCAATTCATTTAACAGGGATGAGGAGGATAGAAAAGATCTGGTTCAGGAAATTATATTTCAGTTGTGGCGTTCGTTTCCGGGTTATGACAACAAAAGCAAGTTCACTACATGGATGTATCGGGTTGCTTTAAATGTTGCCATTACCTCATACAGAAAGGAAAGAAAAAAATCGGCGCTGATTAGCCCCATTTCCGAAAATGTAATTGAGTTTATAGAGGATGATGTGCCAATTGATAATGAAGCCAATTTAAAACTTTTGCAACAGTTTATAAATGAATTAAAAGAGCTCGACAGAGCATTGATGCTGCTTTACCTGGAAGAAAAGAGCCAAAAGGAAATGGCTGAGATTCTTGGGCTTTCAGAATCAAACATTGGCACTAAAGTGAATAGGATTAAAGAGAAATTAAAGCAAAGATTTTTAAAGATTAACAACAATTAATAAACCGAAAATGGAAGAGCAAGATATAAAACGACTTTGGAGTAGTTTTGATGCGCAACTGGAAAGATCATTAGCACTTAATTTAAAAATGTTAAAAGAATTGCAGACCCAAAAAGCTGAACATAAGCTTCGTTCTTTTCGTAGAAATCAGGTAACAGGTGTAGTCCTTGGTGTAATATGGATTGCTTTTTTAGTTTTTTTACTGGTCAATACCTTGCACAATATTTACTTTGTAATATCTGTAGGCTTTATCATATTGTTTAATGTGTTTGCCACGGCTGCCTACATTAGGCATCTTGTAATGCTCTCTGAGGTAAATATAGAAGACAGTGTTACGGAATCTCAGAGAAAGATAACCAAAATCCAGTCGTCGTTTAATAATATCGGCAGAATACTAATTTTACAAACGCCATTCTACTGTACCTTTTGGTACAATGATGATCTGGTTGCAAATGCAGGACCAGGCTTTTGGTTAATTCAGCTCGTAATCGTTTCATTTTTTACCTTTATATCAGTATTCTTATTTAAAAAGCTGACATATAAAAATGTGCATATTAAATGGGTAAAAGCGGCTTTGGAAAGTTTTGGTGGTAAAACTTTAACTAAAGCCATGGAGTTTTTGGATGAAATAGAAGCTTATAAAACTGAACGATCATAAAAGACTAGAATCCATAATACAATCTAAACCCATGATTTACTCTTCTGTTTCCATCATAAGCAAAGCCATATGTGGCTTTGAAAATCAATCTTTGTAAGCCAAAGTAGAACTCTGTGTAATTTCTCTTTACTGGCTGACTCAAATAGTTAACCCCAACAAGTTCTTCCAGCTTTAATTTACGCAGCAGCGGAACTTTATTTGTTAAAAGGCCAGAGAAATTGTGTTCAAAGTGCGCTTCAAGATATTGACGGTCCGTACTGAAAAGATAGAAATCGAGGAATAAGAACTTTCTTAAGTTCGGAAGCCCAAGTAAAGAGTTATTACCTCTGAAATGTTTCGCCTCAGGATAGTAAACCGTGTTATTATTGATGAACTTACCAGCGCCAACAACGAATGATGAGTAACCCCATAAACCAGCGCTAATGCGGTTTTGGGAAACTTCTAATGATACCAGGTCGTAATCTACATCACTATTGAATAATCCTTTTATGCCTTTTTTATAGGTAAGGTTAATTACCGGATATTTTGATCCCTGGTAAAATTTACCATCAGGGCGGGTTATATATTGCTGATCAATGGTGTAATTTAATGATGCCGTAATTGCTAACGATTTATATGTTGGAAACAATGGTGTTTCTGTATCAGGTGTAAAAGGGTTGTTTGATGTAAAAGTTTCGCCTTTTAGATCTTTTATTTTGAAGGTTGTCGAGTTTTCAAGATTAGTATGGCGAGCATAATCAGCAGTCAACGATGCCTGAAGTCCATTTGTCAGTTCCCTTGTGGTTCCAATGTTCGCAAATTCCTTTTTATAGAATTTGGAAAAGTTGGTTTCGAACAATAAAGAGTTAATGGAGTTGCCCAAAAGACTCATTGTTCCAAGGTCGTTTAAGTCGTAAATGCCAGAACCGCCACTTATACTAATGTTTGCTCGTTTTACCGGGTTGTAGTAATAATTTGCAGATATGTTCCCGGTTAGGGTTTTATTAGAAAATCCGTATCTCACCTCCGGTCGGATACTGTAATAACGGCTGTCCTGAAGTCGCTTCACATAAGTTACCCCGTATTTAAGTGCGAAACCTTCAACGGTGTTATAAAATATAGAACGATATATGGGGTCAAAACTATAATATTTCTGGGTGTACCTGTTGTTTATGGTGTATCCTGTTATAGCGGCCTTTACAATTCCAAATTTATTGTTTTCACGTTCTAATGAATCAAGATAATGCTTTGAAACTTTAAGCGCAGCAATGCTATCCTTTCTCACATAATCCCGGCTTTCTTCCTTTGTAAGCGGAATTGGTCTGTTATTAAGCCAAAACAAAGAATCTTTTTTATTTACCGCTTTGGTTATCTTGAGGATTTCGCCAGTGAAATAGTTTTTCGGAAAGTTTGGGTGGAGATTGTAATTGCTGTAAACCCCAACATAATAACCCTCGAACTTAAAGCCAAGCACATTCCCGTTAAACTGGAAATTGATATTTGAAGGCATATAAGTATTCTCGGTTTTAATAAACTGTTGTGAGATATTTAAAGTATCAAGAAGATTGATGCCTGAATTGCTGGTTAGGTACACATCGGCATTAAAAAGATGCCAGCTATCGTCTGTAATATATATAGTTCCCCTGAAAACAGGATCGTGTTCCCGGCGGGGGATGATCTGGATTTTGTTAATCGTTGCTCCGTTTTCTGTAGAAACACCTAGTAATTTGTATCTGTAATAGAGAAAAGCATTGTCGGAAATTGGTGATACAAAGCCGCGGGCACTTAGTTTATCCTCTAATAAAATGTTGTCGTAAAAATTTATAATCAGGTCTGATGCTTTATTGAAGCTAAATGCATTGTTACGGCCAGCAATTTTTGAAGACACCATTTCTTCGTGAATCTTATTTGGGCGCTCATATGAAAATGTAGAGGTCGACTCTGATAAATATAAAATCCCTTTTCTGTTGGTATCCAGATCAAGCGTTTTTTGAATGTCTTTTCCAAAGAACTTTTTTGGGGCACCTACAAGTTTTTGTACTCCTTTAATATATACATCGGCTTTATATGCCTTTACTTCGGTAAGGTGTTCTTTCCTTTTTTTAATGGCTTGCCTGATGATTTCGTAGGCAGGATCTTCTGCATTGCCATCTATGGTAACTCCGGCCAGGCTATAAGTTTCCGGCGTTATCACTACATCTTCAGTTAGGTTATCATTAATAGTGATTTCTTTCTCTAATGCTTTATAGCCAATTGCTTTATAAATAATGGTAAAAGTTCCCTTTTCAATGCTTAATGAATAAACACCATCCACATTTGCTGAAGTTCCAATCGTTGTGTTTTTTATATAAACAGAAGCAAATGGAACGGATTGTCCTTCTGTATCTTTTATTGTGCCACCAAGTTTAAGCTGTTGTGCTGATAGGCTAAGGGCGCTTACAAAAAGAAATAGCGTTAAAAAAATCTTCTTCATTAAATGGATTTAAGGCTTAAATATCGGATTAGTTGTGAATACTAAACAGTTTTTTTGTGTTAAAGTTTGCAACCATCGTTTAATTGCCTTACCACCACAAGACGATATTTTTATAACTTTGGTTGCATTAATTATTATAAATATGTACAAAACCTTAAAACCCGTTCTAGAACAAGAACTGGAGCAAATAGAAAAAGACGGTTTATTTAAACGTGAACGTATTATTGTAACCCCTCAGGGAGCCGATATTAAGATCAGCACCGGGCAGGAGGTGATCAACTTTTGTGCAAATAATTATTTGGGACTATCGTCTCATCCGGCAGTTATTGAAGCGGCAAAAAAAGCTATAGATAAATATGGTTACGGAATGTCCTCAGTACGTTTTATATGTGGTACACAGGATGTCCATAAAGAACTGGAATCAAAACTTTCCAAATTTTTAGGTACAGAAGATACAATTTTATATGCTGCAGCATTTGATGCTAACGGTGGTGTTTTTGAACCTTTGTTTAATGATCAGGACGCTATTATTTCTGATGAATTAAACCATGCATCTATTATAGATGGAGTGCGCTTGTGTAAAGCAAAGCGTTTTAGATATAAAAATGCGGATATGGCAGATTTGGAACAGCAATTAATTGCTGCTAAGGATTCCAGACATCGCATTGTTGTTACAGATGGGGCATTTTCTATGGATGGAGTTGTGGCTCCATTAGATGAAATTTGTGATTTAGCAGATAAATATGAAGCGCTTGTAATGATTGATGAGTCGCATTGCACTGGTTTTATGGGTAAGACAGGTCGCGGTACTCATGAGCATTTCAATGTGATAGATAGGGTTGACATTATTACAGGTACCTTGGGTAAAGCGCTTGGCGGTGCATCTGGAGGGTTTACTTCGGGTAAGAAAGAAATTATTGACATGTTGCGCCAAAGATCTCGCCCTTATTTATTCTCAAATACACTTGCCCCTGCAATTACAGGAGCATCTGTAGCGGTTCTGGATCTTTTAAGTGAAACTACTGATTTAAGGGATAAACTGGAGCGTAATACTGCTTACTTCCGTACAAAAATGACTGAAGCTGGTTTTGACATTAAAGAGGGGGTACACCCGATAGTTCCTGTTATGCTTTATGATGCTAAGCTTGCCCAGGAATTTGCGGCTAAAATGCTCGAGGAAGGAATTTATGTAATCGGGTTTTATTATCCGGTGGTTGGACAAGGCAAGGCTAGAATTCGTGTGCAATTATCTGCGGCACATGAGCAGCACCATTTAGATAAGGCCATAGCAGCATTTACTAAAGTTGGTAAAGCGTTGGGCGTAATATAAAACTAAGCGGCTGAGTCTATTTTCTTTATGGAGTGATGCTTCATGACGATTTTTGGACTCAGCCGTTATAAATATATTGCATAAATAGCTGTATATTTGTTGCCATGTTACAAGACAAGATAACACAGTATACAGCAGAAATAAATGCTTTCTCAACTGATAAAGCAGATGAATTAGAACAATTCCGTATAAAATTCCTTGGTACTAAAGGAATTATCAAAGATATTTTCGATGAATTTAAGGCCGTTTCACCAGAAGAAAAAAGAACTCTGGGAAAGGTTTTAAATGAATTTAAACAGCTCGCAGAAGCAAAATATCAAACACTGAAAGATCAGGGTGGGGTAGCAGAAGTTTCAGCAAGTGCTGATATAGATTTAACCTTACCTGGTGAAGGGTTTGAAGTTGGCGCCCGCCACCCATTGGCTTTGGTTAGACGAGAAATCATCGAGATTTTTAATAAACTTGGTTTTATTGTAGCAGAAGGTCCGGAGATTGAGGATGACTGGCACAATTTCTCTGCTTTAAACTTCCCGGAAGAACACCCTGCTAGAGATATGCAGGATACTTTCTTTATTAAAAAAGGAGGCGAAAAAGGCGATATTGCCTTGCGTACGCATACTTCTTCTGTTCAGGTAAGAATGATGGAGGCTGGTAAGCCACCATTCAGAGCAATTATGCCGGGTCGTGTTTATCGTAACGAGGCCATTTCTGCTAGGGCGCATTGCTTTTTCCACCAGGTAGAGGGTTTGTATATTGATGAAAATGTTTCATTTGCAGATCTAAAGCAAACGCTGTTCTATTTTGTACAGGAACTTTATGGAGAAGGTACAAAGGTTCGTTTCCGCCCTTCTTATTTCCCTTTTACAGAGCCGTCAGCTGAAATGGATATTTCTTGTACTATCTGCAAAGGCGCAGGTTGTCAGATGTGTAAGTATAGCGGCTGGGTTGAAATTTTAGGATGTGGCATGGTTGATCCTAACGTTTTGGAAAATTGTAATATCGACAGCAAGAAATATAGCGGCTTTGCATTCGGAATGGGTATTGAGCGTATTGCCAACCTTAAATTCGAAATCAAAGACTTGCGTTTATTTTCTGAAAATGATGCTCGCTTTTTAAAGCAATATAAAACGTCATTAATATAATGATTAAAAAAATAGTCGGATTATTTCTGTTGGTGATCACTTTTGGAGGATGTGGAAAAGAAAGTGAAATGATTCCTAATGTTTTTGTGGAATACAATGTGACCGTTCAGGAATTTAAGATTAAAGCCAAGAACAATGTATTACTGGTAGATAATCAGGGCGTTAAAGGTCTGATGATTGTTGCAATTGGTGGTGGCTACAGGACATTCGATAGAGCCAGTTCAGTAAACCCTCAAAATGGTGGTTGTGCAGTTGTTCCGGACTCGACCGGAATTACAGCTACTGATCCGTGTACAGGAGCTAAATTTTTGCTGCTTGACGGAACTCCGCAAAAAGCGCCGGCTGTACGTAATTTAAAATCTTATACTACATCACTTCGTGGTGGCCTGACTATAAATGTAAGTAACTAATGGAACCAGAGAAAATAAAGGAAAGTATAATCAGGTCTGCAAAAGAGCTATTCAGAAAGTACGGCTATCATAAAACAAGTGTTAATGAGATCGCCAGAAAAGCCAGAATAGCTAAAGCAACTATATATAAGTATTTTGAAAGCAAAGAACAGATTTTGGATGCTATCCTGATGAATTATCTGGACCTGAACCTTCATGAAATTTTAAAAAATAAAGCTCAGTTTGCTGATGAAGAAGAGCACCTTAAGGCGCTTGTAATGAAAACATGCAGACTTACTTATACCGTTTGTAATGAGTTTATCGGCTGGGATTTTGTTAGGGAAAATGCAAACTCGCAAGATTTTTTAAAGCATTTATCTGATCAGTTAGAGTCTTTATTGCTTTCTGCCTATTTAGAGCTCGACCATTTTAAAAATAACCCATCTCGTAAAGAAGGCCTGGCATTTTTATTAAAAGCAAGCAAGAGCATTGTATTCTCATTCGCCTTCACTTCTGTTAGTGATTCTGATGTTCGCAAGAACTTTGTTAGTTTTCAGAAAGAACTTCTTCCCTTCCTGGTAAAGGCCGCTTTGTAGGTTTCTTTACAAAACCTTAACATGTACCGTTTTGGTATTCGGTATAAAAACATCTATATTTGACTGTATACGTCAATATATTATGAGTAAAGAGGTTTTAGAGATTTCTGTAATGGTTGATGAGAAATTTGATATGAGCTTTAATATGGTTGAAGGCTTTTTCGGTTTAATCCTTAAAGTTTTTGGTAAGTAGAGTTTGATATTGCATTTTCTTTTCTTTTAAAGGTGTTTTGAATGCCTTATGGAGATTAGTATGTCTGAAATTTTATCTAATTTTGCGGCATAATGAGTAGAAATAGAAAAGCCGGAACAGTAACCATCATCCCTAATCTAAGTATTATTGACATTGCCGAAGAGGGCAAAGGAGTTGGCAAAGCAGATGAACTAGTTATATTTGTGGATAAAGCCGTGCCGGGCGATGTGGTTGATGTCCGCATAGTAAAGAAAAAGAAAAATTTTGCAGAAGCAGTAATTGAAAGCTTAAATAAAGCTTCTGATTTAAGAGTTGACCCTTTTTGTCAGCACTTTGGTACCTGTGGTGGTTGTAAATGGCAACACATGGGCTATGATGCTCAACTAAAATTTAAACATAAAAATGTAGAGGCTGCTTTACAGCGCCTTGCAAAAATTGATACCTCTGCAATGGAGCCAATTTTGGGTTCTGCAGAAAATAAATACTATCGCAATAAGCTTGAATACACGTTTTCTAATAAACGCTGGTTGAATAAGCAAGATATGGCAGATAGGCCAGAGGATTTAACTGGTCCGAATGAGGATCTGGAAATGAATGCGCTGGGTTTTCACGTTCCGCTAAGGTTTGATAAAATTCTGGACATCCAGCATTGTTACCTGCAGGCTGAGCCTTCTAATACATTAAGGAATAGTGTTAGGGCTTATGCTTTGGAAAACGGTTTAACTTTTTATGATCTGCGCAATCACGAAGGTAATTTAAGAAATCTGATTATACGTACTTCATCTACTGGTG
>NZ_JBFTIZ010000040.1:0-18374 GCF_056395165.1 Pedobacter sp. 10L46_2 | reverse complement strand
GATTTAAACCCATTCTGTTTTAACAACAGGTTTAGGGAAGCACATACAGCAATATCATCATCAATAATCAAAATCATAGGAACAAATTAAATTAGTTTATTCTTCATGTAATGCATCCGAAGGATTCAGCCTGGCTGCTTTTAAACTTGGATAGAAAGCGCAACTCAACATCAGCAAATACAAAAACAATGCAGCCCCCAAAATACTTAAAGTTCCATAATAGGCGTCTAAATATTGCATAATTAACATCTGAATCGCAATTAGCAAGCCCAGTAAAATACCTAAGGTAGTCAGCACTATGGATTCCAGGAGAAATTGCTGCAATATATCAGCCGGGCTTGCCCCCATGGTCACCCGCAGGCCAACTTCTGCTTTGCGTTTTGACAGGTTATAACTAAATACGCCAGAGATTCCCAGGAAAACATTGATCAGCAAAAATGCAAATACCAGCAAGGTAATACTCAACTGAATGTAATCTGTTTTCTGTGCATATTTTTTGACCAGCGTTAAAGAAATATTCTGCCTGATCAGAATTTCCGAAATGCCAACCGAGTTGATGGTTTTCCTGATCTGATCCTCCAGCAACTGGAAATTATCCGTGTTTTTTGATTTAAGCAAATAACTTGTTGCAGCAGTTTTCAATGGGATAAAAAATCCCGGGTTCAGATCAGCTCCGGTGTTCTCTCTGACCGCTTCCGATACCCCGACGATCAGGGCCGGCCTGTCGCCAATCAGGATCGTTTTTCCGATCGGGCTCCCCTGTTTGAAATCCCGTTCCGCTAAATCTTCAGTGAGGACCACCGGAATGGCATTTAACACATAGTCTTTTGCCGTAAACCATCGACCTTCGACTAGTTTAATGCCGAGTACCGTTGAATAATTCTCATCTACCTCAAATCCCAGAGCCTTGCTGGTTTGTTTGTTATAGGTGATCTTTTCTTCATTACCCCATTGTTGAAAAGGAATTACCTGAGTGGCACTTACCAACTCGATTTCTTTAACAGCCTGAAGCTTCTGCTGGATTAGCCTGCTGAACTCCAATTTCTTTTCCTCCGGCAGGTGTTGAAAATCGAGTACCACCAACCAGGAATCTTCGTACTGATAACCCAATGGTCTGAAATAGTTACCTAATTTTTTCAAATTCAAACCCAAACAAAGAAAAAGCGCGGTAAAGGTGACAAATAGTTGTAGTAACAGGAAGAAATTCGCTTTTTTCCTGTTCATTATCATTTTAAACAAATGCAAAATCATAAGCTGTTTCCTCCTTTCAATGCGTAAATAACATCCATTCGCGACATTTTCCAGGCGGGATAAATCCCCGAGACCAATCCAAGTAACAGACAGCTAAAAAGACAGAAACCAAACACCCGCCAGCTGATGATAAAACTATCGGTCGGCATTTTGAATAGCGGATCAAAGGTGTTGATAAACTGTACCAGCAACTGTGAGGCGTAAATGGATAAGCCTAGGCCGATCAATCCACCAATTAAGGTAATGATGATGTTTTCTGTTACCAGTTGCCCCACAAGGGTACCGGAAGTTGCACCGAACGACTTACGGATACCGATTTCCTCTGCCCGTTCTCCAATCCTGGTGACATTAATATTCACCAGACTGATTGCCGGGATCAGCATAAAAAGGATCAGCACAATACTAATTACAATCGCGGTTTTCCCATATTCAGGTTCATCATCGTTAAAGGAGCTGCTTTTCGCAAATTGTTCCAAAGCGGTGAATGCATGCACTTTTACCGAATCTGCACCCGAAACCAGATTCGCTTTTTTTAGAATCCCTCTTAGCTCGGCACGCACCTTTTTCAGGTCGTTCGTCTTTGCTAACAGCAGCGCATTATAAGTGCCTTCCAGCGCTTTTTCTGTTCGCTGGGTATTCACATCAGTGGTGTAAGGAACATAAACATCGGAATAAATTCTGCTGAAGGGCGTTGCGGGCTTTACTACACCAATCACTTGGTAAGCTATTCCTTGTATCGGAAAGGTCTTCCCCAGGGCAGCGCCGTCCTTAAAAAAGTATGCTTTTGTTTTTTCACTGATCACGGCAACCCGGGCACCTTTTCTGACCTCGATAATATTAAAGGGTTTTCCTTCCAAAAATTCAAAATCCGTGATCTTCCAGAAATTTTCATCGGTAAACTTAAGGATATGACCCGCAGTTTTTCCATTTAGGAACGAAATAAACTCTCTGGTCGTAAAGTAGGAAATGGTCTCAGTGCTTTGCAAAGCTCGTATATTTTTTTGAAGGAAGCTGATGCTAGGTGCCGCATCTGTCTTTTTATCCCCCTTATAAACAGATACTTTATCAAGGATCAGCGTTCTTTCCCGATGAATTTCCGGCGGATTCGCACTCACAATCTGATCCAGAAAGGATGCGAATACCGTGATGACCATAAGGGTCAGGCTAATGCCCACGAGGGTCAGCGCGGTATAATACTTCTTGCGAAGCATAACTTTAAAAGTGAGTTTTATATAATTTTTTAACATGATTTCTAGGTTATACAGATTAACTGACTTGCTGGCCGTCAAAAAAGTGAATGATCCGCTGTGTTTTTTTTGCCATCTGCTCATCGTGAGTGACCATAACGATTGTTGTACCATCAATTTTATTCAGATGAAGCATTAAGTTCATCACCTCTTCTCCCATAGCACTGTCGAGGTTCCCGGTTGGCTCATCTGCAAGCAGGATTTCGGGATCCCCAATAATAGCACGGGCAATGGCCACGCGCTGACGCTGTCCACCCGAAAGCTGATTGGGGTAGTGCTTGGTGCGGGCACTTAATCCTACTTTCTCCAAAGCGACTAAAGCTCTTTTGCGCCTTTCAGTACCTGAAATACCCTTGCGGTATAAAAGTGGTAGCTCCACATTGTCTATAACCGAAAGGTCATTGATCAGGTGATAACTCTGAAAAATAAAACCCAGCTTAAGATTTCGGAAGGTTGCCAGGCGTTTGCGGCTGAGAGAAGTGACAGGCTGATTGGCAATTGCAATGGATCCGGCAGTGGGCGTATCCAATAGTCCCATTATGTTGAGTAAAGTACTTTTGCCGCAGCCAGAAGGGCCCATAATGGCTACAAATTCCCCTTTGTTAATGTTAAGATTAATGTGGTTCAGGGCAGTGGTTTCGATAGTTTTGGTACGGTAAACTTTTTCTATGTTTGATAATTGTATCATTTCGATTTGAGTTAATAATTGTTATTATAGGATTTTACATTCCGTGACGAGAAATTGAAGCTCCGCTCCTGGTGGTCTAAAAGTTACCACTAATTTTCCATTTTCACCCTTCAAAATAAGTATCAATTGGTCTTGGGGTCATCTGGCATTTTATTGGCAAAGGAATTAAGTTTTTCATATGATTTTGTGGTTTTATGGTGTCATTTATTGATTAGAAGGCTTATATTTTTTTATTGGTGGTAAAATCATAAAGCGTCAGCTGCCGAAGGTTGAAGTAGGCACTCCAAAAGCTTCTTAAGGCAAAGATATAATCACGGCGTGCCTGATCCTTTTCCTGCAAAGCGATGTTCAGATCGGTAATGCTCAAGTCGTTCAGCAGGTATCTTTTCTGCGCGATTTCATAGCGCTGGGTTGCAGTGAGATCTGCTTCTGCGTTGGTTTGCATTTGTTCTTTGATCATCGCAAACTGTCTCAGAATGGTATAGATCTCTTGCTCAAAGTTTATTTGTGCCTGCTTAACGGTTGCGGCTATCAACTTGCGATTGGACTGTGCCGTTTTAATTCTCGAAGCCGAACGTCCCCAGTCCAGAATAGGGATCTGAAAACCCAATCTTATTTCCTGCTGGTCCTTAGCACGGCTATATATTCCCGGAAGCCGATCCGCTACATTGGTCAATCCAAATGTTCCAAAGAGGTTTACTTTCAGGCCGTTTTCTCCCCGTGCTTTGGCAACGTCCTTATCCGCTTCAAGCAAAGCCCGTTTAAACTCTATGGATTTCTGACGGTTATCTTTTGCCTGCTGGACAGCAATTGCAGGATCTACCTCAAAAGTCAGCAGATGTTCAGGAAGGATAAGCTTAATCTGGTTATCCGCAGAAAAACCAATAAAGGATTTTAACTGAAGGTCAGCCGTTTCTGCATCCACATTGGCCTGAGCCACAGCTTTCCTTGCGTTCAACACCCCCAGTTTTAATCGTAGCAGTTCGTCTTTGGACAACCGACCCAGGGCTGCTTTGCCTTCACCGATTTTGTAAATGGTCTCATTGTTCGACAGATTTTTAACGGCGATATCCTTGTTGATCTGGGCAATCAGCAAACCAAAAAACAGTTCTGAGGCATCTCGTCCCACCACTTCCATGTCTTCTTTGTACTTTTTCTGTGATTCTTCATAACGCAAAGGTTCGATCTTCTGATCCCACAATAGAGAATTGAAGGCAAACAACGGCTGATTCAGGCCGATGATCAATGGATTCCCATTGTAACGGGTTTGTTTGCGGTCGAAATCTGAGAACCTCAATACATTGGAGCCAAGGAATACTTGTCCGCCGGTTAAACTGATATTTTGTGTGAGGCCAAGGTTGATTTGAGAATTATCGTTAATCACGGGCTTAAATTCTACTGTTCCATCTGGCTGGATCACCGGGATATTGGTTTTACTAAATTGTGGCAAAGTCCCATCCAGCGTAAGTTGTGGATTATAATTTGATTTAAATGTTCTATACTGCCAATACTGATTTTCACGAATGGTCTCGGCCTGTACAGCTGCTGTAGAATGCATTTTGGCGATACCGATAACATCGTTCAACTTTAATTTTACGGTATCACTATCCCCCTGACCTTTCCCGAGAATGGGCGTGAGAATCGCTGAAAATAATAGGATGGTTTTGAACATGATTTTGTGTGTCATTTGTTTTAGCTATTTGATCTTAACTTTACTGAGATGAATAAAGTCCTGCATCTCTGAGGTGATGACTTTTTCCCCTGCTTTAAGACCTGAAAGAATTTCCACATAATCGCTATTGCTTTCGCCAACTTTCACCTGGCGGGACACCGCATTGTCGCCCTCAATCACAAATACCTTTTGTTGTTCGGATCCATTAAACGCAGCGCCATTCTTAACTCTTATGGTATGCTCCTTGTAAGAGGTGACGACAAAAACATCAACCTTCAGGTTAGAGCGGAGCAGCTTTGAACTTTTATTGCTTAAGTTAATTGAAAATTTCACGGTTCCATCCTCCACAGCTGGCTGTACATTGCTAATATTCCCGAGCAAGTCCGTTTTAGCGATCCTGACTACAGCCGTTCTACCTGATTTAACCTCATCAGCATACGTATCAGAGATGCTGGCTTCAACCTTAAAACTGCTCAGGTCTGCAATACGCACCAACTCTTCGCCTTCATTGATTTCTGCACCGATCTTACTATTGACCCAGGTGATTACCCCGTTTCTTGGCGAAGAAATGGACGCATTTTTCAGTTTATCACTGATTCCTTTGATGTCCTTCTCCCGAATGTTGATTTCATACCCCAGGCTTTTCAGATCGGCCTGCATTGTTGCCTTCTGATTATCCATTTGGTTTTTGATCTGCTTCAGTTCGAGTTGTGCCACATTTAAGGTTAGGCGGGCCTGTTTGACATTTTCATCCGTACTCCCGCCAATCGCCAAGAGTGATTGTTCGTGATCCAGTGCCGTTTCCAGACTACTGATTTTCATTTGTTTAATGGAATACTGAGTCTTTAACTCATCGAGGGTTTTCTGCAGGCCCAGAGACAATTGGTTTATTTTGTTACGATTGACATGCTGCTCCTCATTCAGTTTTTCAAAGGAGAGCAACGCTGACTCCTTGTTCAGGCGCAAAATGGATTGGCCGGCAAGTACCTTTTCGCCAGCATTAAACATTACCTGCTCAATCCTTGCATCTACCGGTGAGCTGATGGTGAATTCATATTCGGGAGTAATAATCCCTGACGCAGGCACGGTCGCCTCCATCCTGCCTACCTCTGCAACTGAGGTACTGAGCGCACTTCCTTTTACTGCAGGCTCAACGATACTGCTAAATTGAATAAACCCAAAAGCGATTGCCAGGGCAACAACACTACCGATAATGTATATCCTGGTTCTTCGCCTGGCTTGTTCTTTGGATGAAATTTCACGGTCCATATGTATACTAATTTGAACCCTATGTTCCAATAGAAATGCCAGAAGTAACAAGCTAAAAATAAGCAAGTTACAATTAAGCTATAAAATTCAACTGTCTCATTGTGGACAGTATGTCTTAAAATGAACAGGAAATGGGCGATTTATAGGAAATTCAAATGGACGCGTCGAGGTAGAGACATGTCAGACACTACGCTTGCTTTTTTTTTCATCCAATTGCTGAAGAAATTTCTGAAAGCGGCTGATTTGGCTATTCAAATTATGCAGAATTACTTCCTGTTGTTGATTTAATTCGGTTAAATCAACGATCTTACCTTTCAGTTGTTTGATCGTCTCCACATTCAAAGCGATATCCAGTTCTTCAGGATCCAGGTACTGAAAAAAATTTCTTTTAAGCACCCCGGAAATCTGCACCAGGAGATATACATCAATCTTTTCGCTTTTAAATACCTGACTAAGCTTAAGGCCAGGTACATCAAGTTTCTCGGTCAGTTGTAACTGAGTATACCCCTGTGTTTTCATTTCCTTCCAGATGAGATTACCGATTTTCGAATACATTTGATTGTGTAGCGATTATTTTTATTGTCTATAGATGCAGCCCTACCCATAGTAAAACTAACATTGAATTTAGGAGAAATTCTGAAGTTGGATTTGAAGCCTATTTTCCGTTGACCTGGAAAAATCAAGACAGAATAAGATTTAGGCTAAGGCTATCGGAAAACAATGGCTTATAACTATATTTAACATCAAAGCATAAAATATGTGGTGGATATATGCATTACTTTCTGCATTTTTTGCAGCGCTGACAGCTGTCCTGGCAAAAATTGGAATAAAAGGTATCGATTCAAATCTGGCTACAGCAATCAGAACCGTTGTCATACTGTTATTGGCCTGGGCAATTGTTTTCTTTAAAGGTGGACAGACCGGCATTTCCGGCCTGACCAAACAAAACTGGGTATTTCTGATCCTCTCAGGTCTGGCAACAGGACTGTCCTGGATATTTTATTTTAAGGCCCTTCAAATGGGCAAGGTCTCTCAAGTAGCCCCTGTAGATAAGGCCAGTGTTGCGATCGCCTTAATCTTATCGGTTATCTTTCTTGGGGAGCCATTGACATACAAAACTATAATTGCGGTACTCATGATCATTGGCGGCACAATCATCCTCATTTTTCAATAGCAAAAATTGATCTTTTTCTGGAAATGCCGGATTGATCCAGAGTGCTCTTAGGAACTAAAACTTATAACTGTAACCCAGCCTAAAAACCTGGGTTTCCAGATAGTCGGTGCTGATGAGGCTAAACCCATTGCCCCTCACTTCTCTCCTTGGGTTAAGCGTATTGAACAGATCGGTACCATTTAAAAATAATTCACCCCTGCCATTTTGAACCTGCTTTTTCACACCCATATCAACTGAAAATCTCGACCCTATTTTTCCCTGGGGAATGATATCAGGCGCCAAGTAAACGGCGGAAAATTGCAATTCTGTTTTTTTAGGTAATTTAAACATCCCATTCAGCTTTGAATTCCATGAGGTAATGCTCTCCCTTGGCATGGTATATTGTGTGGGAACAGGGTATCTGTTGTTTATTGTAAATGCATCTATCGTGTTTCGGTATAGGGATACACCCGTATTGAACGAGAACCAGGTGGCCACATCCTGCTGATAAGTAATCTCCCCACCAGTATTCCGGCTTTCACCTGCATTTTGAAAAATATTGTAGATTAAGGTATTACCAGGTACCACTGTGGCAATCCTGGTAATAGTTGCATCAATCATCTTATGATAAATTGCAGAGTATACACTCCCCTTATTCCATGTTAGTTTATGCCCCAGTTCTATACTTTTGGTAAACTGCGGACGCAAGGTGGGATTGCCTACCTTAATCACCTCTGGTTCATCGTACTTAGGGAAGATCCGGATATCTACTTCATTTGGACGGTCGACCCTTTCATTGTAAAATACCGAAATCTTATTTTTATCGCTCAGTTTATAAGATAATCTCAGATTGGGAAAGGGACGCGTATAGTCATATCCATCACTGCTATATGTATTATGATTTGGGTTCACGTCATACTCGACCTTTACATATTCAAATCTCAGGCCTGCTTCCAGCTCAAAACGATTGCTCTCAAATATATAATTACCATACACTGCAGGAATGGTTTCCTTATAATCGGCCCATCCACCCGCATTTACGTCTAAAGGAGAATTCAGACCAGGAAAGAACTGCATATCCGTGGGGATGGTCCTTCTTCTAAATTTGATTCCGGCTTCCAGCCGGCCATGTTTCAAAGGCCTGATATAATCCAGATTTAAATCTGCTACATGTTCGTCAGAAAGCAGCTTAAAGGAATCCTCACCTGTGAAGCTGGGCATGATATTCGTAAAGAAATACTTTTCATCTTCCCTGTGAAACGTATAGTTGAAACCAGCATTCAGTAAATGCCCTGGCTGAACAAATTTGTGCTGGTACAAAGCTGAGGCTGTCGCGGTATATTTTACCTCGTCTTCGAGGAACTGCCAAAGGCGGTTCCTTACTGAGAAATCACTATTAAAGTAGGGAATATCTCCCCTGTCCAGAATCTTCTCCCTGTTCAGATAAGCTGAAAGTGTGAAGGTATTTCTATCATCCGGGTTCCAGTCCATTCCGGTCTTAATCGTAGAAAATGTAGTGGTCCTGTTCCGCTTCACTTGCTGATTGATTACCGTTCCGTCATCGTAAACACGCTGAGCGAAATCATTTCGGTTCAATGTCTGGGTGTACAACCAGTCGCCCTGCAAAAAAGTATTCATTTTATTTTTACGATAATTGAGTGAGACTGATGGGTTCAGCTTTGGGGTTGCCTGGTATTGCGGACGTATGGTAGGCAGGTTTTCCTTCCTGATCCATAAGGCACCCAGCCCGGTGGTCAGACCTATTTTCCCATTAAACCCTTCCTGTCTGTTCTTTTTATAGATGATGTTAATGATTCCTGCATTCCCATTGGCATCATACCTGGCTGAAGGGTTATTGATAATTTCAATGCTTTCGATTGCAGATGCAGGGATATTGTCTAAACCCGTCTGACTGCCGAAACCTGTTACCGCATTTTGTTTCCCGTCAATCAATACGGCCACCTTATCATTTCCCCTGAGCTGCACTTTTCCATCCTGAATAGTAACCCCGGGAATATTTTGCATCGCCTGCAATACTGAACCTCCGGTTTGTGTTGCATTATTGGCCAGAGTAAAAGTCTTTTTATCCATTCTAGCGGAGACCCCATCGGATTGCCCGGCAACGATTTTTACCTCATTCAGGACCTTGGCATCTTCTTCCAGTTCAATTAAACCAAGATCCAGGAAATTGCTCAATGTGCCCGCTGTAAAGGGCTGTCTGATCGTCTTAAAACTCACCATCGATATTTCCAAGATGTAATTTCCGTTTTTTACGCCGGCCAGGCTGAACCGACCTTCATCGTTTGTAACCGTACCAACTACAAAGCTGCTGTCCTTAGCTGCTTTAAAAACCACATTCACATACGGAATGGCAATTTTATTGCCATCTCTGATCATTCCAGATACGGTAACGCCTGAACTGGTCTGCGCACTGACAAAGAAAGGAAGTATTAAAAGCAAAAGGGAAATAAATCTATACACGATTATCTTTTTACCCAAAGCTGCATCTCAAATCTGAAGAAATGTTGAACCACATCTTTTTTGTTTTACTTTAGGAATTCTTCTTTTTCCTGAGACTCGAGAATAGCAATATTTTGCGGATCGAGACCATATTTTGGCATGATAATATCGTTTTCGATGCGTATCCAATATTACTTCTCAACTTTTGTTTTCAGGCTAACTGTTATAAAAAAGTTGTATTTCAACGGATTAAGCATTTATATATTCCCCATATTAATTTAATATGAAATATATGTGAATCTTAGTTTGTAGAATCAATTTGAGTTTGTACTTTTGCGCCGGAGAGCTGGCAGAGTGGTCGAATGCGGCAGTCTTGAAAACTGTTGACTGTCATAGGTCCGGGGGTTCGAATCCCTCGCTCTCCGCAGTAAGTACAAAAGCGCGTGTTTTAGAACACGCGCTTTTATTTTTACACAACACTGATAATCAATGATTTATATAACAACAAAAAAGAACAACCTGTGATAGGTATTAACGATTTGAGCTAAAATAGACCCTTAAACCCCCAAAGAGCATTAGGGATTCGAACACCTTCAATTGACATCCTCAGCGGTCAAAAGCGCAAATTTCACTTAAAAATTAAGTACTTTTCTGGCCTTCTACTCTTGACATCTTTTAGTTATTACAAAGGATTTGTAAAAATGCAAATAATATGTGGCTGATATATCATCATTAATCACATCAGCAGGCAGTTTCTCCCCGATATTAGCCATTATTACTTCTACACCCAGCAATTAATTGTTGCCTAAGTGGGCATTTCGGCAGATCTGGCCATTAAATCCGCGTTTATCGTGACAGTGGATTTCGCTTCAAGATTTACCTAATGCACAATACAGGCTTCAGATAAGTTCCGTTTGCACAGCCATTTTAACCAAAGATGCAATGTTACGCGCCTGAAATTTAGAAAGTAGGTTTTTTCGGTGTGTATCAACTGTAGTTACACTCACAAAAAGTTTAAGCGCAATTTCGTTATTGGTTAGGCCGTCGGCGATAAATTCCAGCACTTCTTTTTCTCTCCGGGTAAGGATAATTGTTTTATTTTCCTGTTCACGGAGTAGCTGAAAGGCATCACTACTCATATAGGACCTTCCCATCCTCACTGTAAAAATAGCCGCTAACAATTCGTTTTTTGTGGCATTCTTAAGCACATAACCCGATGCTCCGTTTTCAATTATCTTTTTGATAAAGCTTTGCTGATTAAAGGTGCTTAAACCAAGAATATGAATAGCGGGGTACTTTTCTTTTATGATTTTACAGAGCTCTATTTCACTTTCTTTACCTAAATTAATATCCATTAATATCACATCGGCTTGGTGATGCTTTAAAAAGGCCAGGCAAGATTCAGTAGAAGTAGCATGTCCCAGCCACTCAATACGCTTTTCATCCTGCAGCAACGAACGAACCCCTTCAATAACCAGGTAATGATCATCAACAATTAAAACACTTACAACGTTCATATCTTAAATTCAATTAACACCGAAGTACCCTTTTCTGGCTCGCTTTTAACATCTATTTTTCCCTTTAAAAAATCAACCCTATTTTTAATATTGGCCCAGCCAATTCCGCGCGTTTCAGTTAATAAATCCGGGTTAAATCCTTTGCCATCATCTTCTACAGTTACTGTTATAATTCCGTCGCTTTTAGCCAGTTGCACAATGGCAGTATTAGCCGAAGCGTGTTTCATGGTGTTATTTAACAATTCTTGCACTATTCTAAAAATGGTTATTGCTGTTGTATTATTAAGGTTAGCCGTTTCCATTCCAATAGACTGATAATCGACCTGCAATGCTCCAGTAAGATTTATATCTGCACAAAAATCCTTTAAAGCCGTATCCAAACCAAATTTTACCAAGGCTTCCGGCATCATATTGTGAGCCACTCTGCGCATTTCTTTTATGGAACTGTCCAGCATATCCATACTTCTATTAAATGCCCTTGCGTTTTCCGGCGTCATTACTAAATTTCCTTGCATATGTCCAAATGAGTGTTTTAAACCTGAGAGCATACCGCCCAGGCCATCGTGTAAATCTTTAGCCAAACGCGTTCGCGATTTTTATGCAGGCGCGTACACTTTGCAAAATAATGCGTACTATTTTGCAAATCCGTATCTTTACATCATCAAGTACCAGCTAGACTATTCAAATGAAAAAAACACCTACTGTTGAGCGCCTTTTAAAAAACATGGGCAACATGCATGAACTTGGACGTCAGCGCGCCTTCGAATTGGGAAATCCCTTTTACGCTCAATTTGAAGAATATGGCAAATACTGGTGTAAAGAGCTTCCAACAGGCGAAAAATACCTGGTAGAGATCGAAATCATAAGCGATGCTAATGGCATACCTAAAGAGATTAAGGATACAGTTATTAAAAAGCTAAATTAAGGTATGCCAGAACTTATCTTTATCACGGGCTGCAATGCTGCAGGCAAATCTACTTTTATCCGAACAAGATTGAACGAACTGGAGGGGTTCGAAATTCTGATGACAGATGTTTACAAAAGCCGGACTAAAGAACTTGCCTTAAAAGCCATAGCCGATAAAAAAGACATCGTTCTGGAAACAGTATTTAATGACAGTTCCTTTATTAACATTGTTGAGGCAGCAAGGAAAGTTTTATATTTATCTGGCTTTTCTTATTTTGTAAACAAATCGACTTTTACTGATGTGGTACTATGTTTACATCCTATTTTAACATGACATCTATTGGATCATAAATTTCACAATCAAGCTCCCTGTCTTGCCCATACTTGACGGCTCATACATACGGCGACCATAGTTGACGGCGGCGCTGATGTACATATTTCCGGATGGGTCGAAAGTTATGCCGGTATAGCTCATAGTGAGAAATGAAAACGTACCTGTAAGATCGTAAAACTCTGAGGAATTTAATGCTTTGTTTACCATGAATACCGGGCCAAATGTACAGCAGCCGCCTGATGCGACCGTGCCGTTATTATAGGACGATCCGGGTAAAAATAAATTGCCGGCTACATCTACCGCAAGCATAGATGTAAATCGTAAAGTTACAGACCCTTTGCCCCCCGTCCAACTAGCCATTTGCTTTGGTATCGGCCCAATAGTGCTTACAATGCCGGCGGGTGTTATTTTACGAATGTAATAAGCGCTACTCTCGACACCCCTGATATCATAATCACCATCGCTTACATAAACATTACCAGAGGCATCAGTGGCAATATGATTCAGGTTGCCATAGCTTCCAAAAGCGGCTGAGGTACCCTGGCCATCCACTTTTCCGGCTGTTGCCTTACCCGCAAAGGTACTTACCTGCCCTGCCGGGGTAATTTTACGAACGCGATAAACATCCGTAACAAACAAATTTCCAGAAACGTCAATAGTCATACCTGCCGGAGCGGTAAACTGGGCTGCAGTACCAAGCGCATCAGCATACCCTGAAACGCCGCTGCCCGCAAAAACGCTTACTGCTCCAGCAGATGTAACTTTATATATTTTAAAATCATTAGTTCCCACCGTATAAACGTTGCCTGCTCCGTCTACAGCTATGCCACCCAACTTAGTGCTGCTGTTGCCCACTTTGGTCAGCATACTTTTAACTCCAGCCGGGGATATTTTAAAAACGGTGTCCGTATTGGTATTCACATAGACATTTCCGGTGACGTCGGCAGCCATGTTTACGATAGAGGCACCATCAAACGCATTATCGGCCGGAATTTTAGTGATAACAAAGGATCTAACCGTAAAATTTGCAGGAAATAGGATGACCGTATCCTTATTAGTTACCGTAATCTGACCGGTGGTAGCTTCTTCAGGTACTACAACGATCATTTGGGTAGCTGTTATTGACTTTATGGTGGCAGATTTACTATTAAATTTTACACTGGTCGTACGCAGAACGGTGTCAAAGCCAGCACCTGTAATCGTTACAATCGTTCCCTTCATCCCCTGTAAAGGACTAATATTAGTAATAACAGTCTTTATCGGAGTGGTATTTATGGGCGCGCTTTTTTTGCATTGCACTGTAAAAATGGCCGTAACAATTATACCGATTATAGCCAGGTAATTTCGTGATTTTTTCTTCATAGTTTTCAAAGTTTATTCTCATTGAGTCACGAGTACAAGTAAACTATCAGCCCAGCTTTTGATCCTCCTTCTTGCATTTATAACATCATTTAAAGCAGTATGTTCGCATCACAATAAGAGGGGGATAAAATTGCTTTATCGAGATTGATCTTATACGAAACTACGACTTTAGTAAATAGGCTACAATACCCATATTTGGGTATTGTAATCATAGCAGCGACTCAGATAGTGCTGCTTCCTGATCACAATAGGTTGTTCCATTGAAATACTTTTCTTTGTAGTACTACTCACACAAGTCGTTAAAGGCTTCGTTTATTACTTTCAATAGCTATGAATTCCGGCAAATAATTTGGAGTACATCCATCTTTTATAAAGGACGATGAATCCAGCGTTCGTAAGTCAATTCAAATTTAGTTTCGCCATTGGTGAAATAGCTGCAGCAAGATGACCCGTATCCTCACAACAGACGGCATGGAAATTTAACCTCGCTTTTCCCAGCAACCTTTTTCGTCAAGAATTTTTAAATACCTGTTATATTCCTCCTTAGCATGATAAAGTAGATATAGATGATTGGTTAGCGCTGTGAGAAAATTAAAGAAAATTGAAAACTCTTCTTTCGAATTATAAAGCCCACCCCACTCATTTAATATCCATTTTAATGTTTTTCCATTCCGAGTGGTGACCGAAAATTCCAGGTAAGGCATATCAGCTTCAGTTTTTTTGTAATAGTCGAGCTGTAGCCCCCCCAATAGTCCTATTTCCCTTACAGGAACCCGAATGGAGTGTATTTCTAAAAACAAAACAGAGCCGAAACAGGAGCTGGTAAAGCCTTCTTCACTTAGTGAAACGATGTCTGTCGACTTCCTTTCAGATACCACTTTAAACAGTCTGTAAATAGCTATTAACATTAACGGCAAGGAGATCAGTAATAGCCAGGTCGGGAAAAGTGGGTTCGGATGCGACGGTAAAACGATGGTTAGGACTGTTAGTGAAAGGGTCAGCAACGTGGAAAAAAACCAAAACAGAATAGTTGAACTTTTTTGGCTATTATTAAAATGGAAGCGATAGGTTTTCATAAATGACTATTTTGAAGTAAACTTGTCCGCTATAAGCTCGGATCAAATTCCACGATCCATTCAATACCATATTTGTCTCTAAACATTCCGGCGTATGTATTCCAAGGGCTGTCACCCATAGGCCCTTCAACCTCGCCCCCTACAGATAGGCCGCTAAATATCTGGTCTGCCTCTTCTCTACTTTCAGCACTGACCACTATTTTAGATCTGTTTTCGTTCTCGTTTACCTGTCCCATAAATTCGGGAACGTCATTGGCTATTAATACATTCTTTTTGCCAATAGGCAAAGCAATATGCATGATTTTGTTAGCCTCATGTTCTGCTATCGAAAATTCAGCACTTGCTAAATCTTTAAAACGAATGATCTTTGCGAACTCTCCGCCAAAAACTGATTTGTAAAAAGTGAATGCTTCTTCGGCATTGCCATTGAAGTTTATCCACGGATTAATTGCTCTCATAGTTATTCTATTTAAATGGTTAAATTTTATACTAGTATTCTCCGGTTTTAAGCATTCACGTTGCGAATGTGCCCCACCATTTTCTCCCTATATCTATTTCGGTAAGGAGACCAGCAGTTCTTCGAGGTTTTTCAAAGTCATAATGAAGCCTATTTTGAAGCCCTCTAATAATTTCTCCAGTCGTTCAAACGATTCATTAAAGATGGTAATATTCACTTTAGTGATGCCGTTTTTTTCGCTGAAACTGTAATCCCATTCAGAACCCGGCAATTCACGGTTTTCGTCTTTATCAGCAAACGTGTTGTACATCTTAAAATTGATTTTCGGGGTAATAGAAGTAAATTCCTGCACCGCCCAACGCTCCTGCCCATCGGGGCTGATCATGGCATAAAACCGGCGTCCACCTTCTTTAAAATCCATGTACTTGGTTTTGGCACGCATCGGCGCAGGCGCCCCCCATTGGTCCAGCAGCTCAGCCTTAGTAAAGGCATCCCATACTAAAGACTGTGCGGCATTAAATTCTCTGGTGATGTATACTGTTTTCGCCGTTTTATCAACGTTAAAATCAAATAGCAAATCGTTGTTCATTATTCCTTTGTTTTAATTATTGTTAATAATTGGTCCAATTGGTTAAATTGAGTTTCCCAGTTTTGTCTGAATTGGGCTAACCAATTATCAAATTCCTGCATTTTTTTCGCGTTAAAGTGATAGTAAATTTCCCGGCCAGTCTGCTCAGGTTTTATCAATTCACATTCGTATAACACTTTAATATGTTTTGATACCGCCTGCCGGGTCATATCAAATTTTTCTGCCATTACATTCGGCGTCAAAGCCTGAATGGCAAGTAAAGTCAAAATAGCCCTGCGTGTAGGGTCGGCTATAGCTTGGAATATGTCTTGTTTCATTTTGCAAATATTTAATCAGCAACCTTCAGGTTGCAAATATATGCGCAACTTTTGGGTTGCGCAAATTTATTTAAGTTTTTTTGGAAGAGGAATCGAAGTTTTAAAAGAGCATGTTGAGAAAGACCAAATGAGTTTTATAATAGTTTGCTTCCGTTCCTTCATATTCGTTTAAGCCATCTGCTGTTCAAAACTGAACAACGCATGTCCACTATCGGACAAAGATTCACAAGAAAGACCCAAATATTGTATTTACACCCCATATTATACGTTGTGGCATAAAAATGGAAACCACAATCACGAAATCAAACCATGCAACGATGTTTCTACTTAATTTCAAACTATCCCTGCGCGGCCTTTTGGAAAACCAATATTCCTCGCTCATCAACATCATCGGTCTCCATGTAGAGTTGGCGGGCCGTCTGCTACCAATCACCATCCAACCCAAAACTATTAAAGCAATTAAAATATGAACAAGTTTACCTGCTATCTCTTTGCCTTGACCCTCAACTGCCTATGTACTAAGGTAGTGGCGCAAAATAAGCCAGTATTTGACGGCCCTTCCTGGAAGCCACCCTATCAGCTTGAGCTGGACGGCTGGGGAATCGAACGTTTTCCCATCCCAATAGACTTCGCACCATCCATTACATACACTGGTGTGGAAGATATCCGGTTTACCAAAGGCTGGAGCAACCAGAAAAGCCCTGAATATTGGTCGTATGCGTTCCTATGGCTGCTGGACAATGCTCCTGTTCAAACTACAGTGATCCTCCAAAAAAACCTGAATGCCTATTATGACGGCCTTGTAGACAGGAACATCACCAAGCGAAACATTCCCAAAGCCCTAATCATCAAGACTGAGACCAAACTCCGGGCGATAAAAACAGAAAAAGGAGACATGCATACTTTCCAGGGAACTATCCGTATGCTCGATTATATGGCACAGAAACCAATACTACTTAATGCAAAAATCCATATCAAAAAATGCCCGGGAAGCATGCAAATAATTGTTTTTTACCAGCTATCTCCCAAACCGCTTACTAAACCGATATGGACGAAGCTAAATGCGCTATGGAGCCGTTTTAAATGCGGAGGATAAAAACGCGGTTGATCTCATACCTTTTACAAAAAATTAATAAAATATTGAAATCTCTGCTCCAATTCGGCCACCTTGCATCCCATAGGCAAAACACTACCCCTTGAAGAGGTCAATTCTATGGTAAATTCCTACGGGGCCTTTATACCGATCTCGATGCCGAATACACAACCTTATTTGATGGTGTAATAACTCTATTGTCGAGCCTTAAAGAGCAAGACAAAATTGTGATCGTGCTGAGCAACAAAGACTTAAGATTTCAGCAAGGTATTCGGTTCATAGTTCGCTAAAAGACACATAATTTATCGTTCGTTTGGATACACAGGACTTCATGAAACAGCACAAGACCAAATCTTTGGAATTGTATGTGAATAAAGCCAGCATGTATATAATTTGTCTCCTAGCTTACTTTCACCATTGGGTGCTGGAGGTAAATAATAACTAAGGACAGCAGGAAGAAAGGTACTTCAATCATCACCCCTTTAAGATCTCTGCCCAGTAAATGAAAACAGATAATTAACAGGATACCTGYTGCCATCAGGAAATTCCCCCAGACGAAAGTTTTAGGAATGAGCATCAGGACAACACTCAACAGCGTAAAGAAACCTAAAGCCATCACCCCCTGCTTGCCGATGCTCCATTTGCCAAACAGTTCCAGCATTTCGGTTTTACCCGAAAACATCGCCCAGCCTTGTTTGGTTCCCATGTAAGCAGCAAAAAGCATGAGTATGGTGTTTATAATTTTGATTATCATGATTTTAAGTTATGGATTTATCCAGGCAAATAAAAATGCAAGAGCAAAAATCCTATATCACTTAGGACTTTTGCTTGAAACCTCTATCTTGTAGTGTACCCTCCGTTCGCAAAAATGGTCTGCCCTGTAATCCACCAGCCATCTGTTACTAAAAATTCCACCAGCGGGGCAATGTCCTCAATCCGGGTAAGCCCCCCTAAAGCTGATGCCGATTTATGATAGGCAACAG
>NZ_JBFTIZ010000039.1:0-18547 GCF_056395165.1 Pedobacter sp. 10L46_2 | reverse complement strand
ATAGGTAAACAGGTAACTTATTTTGAAGATAAGGATGCATCATTAACGATTGATGAAGTTAAAACTTTTGAAAAGGCCGGAAAATTTAAACCCAGTGAATCAAACGTACTAAACCTCGGAAATACAAAATCTGCATTTTGGATTAAAATTAACTACGTTAATCAAAGCACAGGAAAAGCTTATTTAATTGCAGACATGCCCAATATTGAATACATTGATTGTTATGCAGATAACACTGACGGAACCTGGGTTCAATTCAAATCAGGCTTTTTAATACCTTCGAGCACCAAGGTAAAATCAGAGAATCGTTATACCTTCAGCTTACCTCAAAACAGCAACCAAACCGATGTACAGCACATTTTTATAAGGGTAAAATCTGACAATTACCTACCACTGCCATTAAAGATGGCTACCTCTGACACTTTAGTTGCGGGCCCTACTTTCAGAGACTACCTGGAGATTGTTTTTATGGGTGTTCTGCTTTCTTTATTTGTGTATAACATTTTCTTATACATGAATATGAGAGACAAATTGTACCTGTATTATTGTCTGTATGTGCCTGGTCTATTTATTTATGTTTCTTTGTATTTGAGGGGATATTCTTACCTTCTTAATTCTGAGATAAGGAAAATCATCAACCTTTATCCCCATGCCTTCCTGTCCGTAACAGTTATTTTTGGAATTTTATTTTGTAGACGTTTCCTCAATCTCCGTGTAACTGCACCAAAGTTTTTAAAGATTTACTTGGCACTTATTTTCTTTTGTGTCATCCTGTTTTTTGTCAGCATTCTTGGATACAAGGGAATAGCAGCTAACTATACGCAGATCTTGATGTTTGTTTCTCCTATCATTTTATGGATTTCAGGATTTGTTGCTTACAGAAGTGGGCATACTCCAGCTAAATATTATATTCTTGCCTGGAGCTTCATAGCTCTGGCGATCTTGATTGTCATTTTAACCTTATCGAAGATTCTTCCTTTTACAGATTATACTTTTGATCTTTTACCAATTGGATCAGCAATTGAATTGTTATTACTGTCATTTGCAATGGGATATCGTTATAATCTAGTAATTAAACGGGAACAGCATACACGAGATGAAAACCTGATGCTGGTAAACGATCAGAACCTGCGTTTGGAGCACATTGTTAAGGAGCGTACATTAAAACTCAGTGACACGATAACGGAACTGGAACTTTCCAATTCTGTAAAAAATAAGTTATTCTCTATCATTGCACATGACCTTAGAAGTCCTTTTAACAGTCTGACAGGCATCTTTGCGCTTAAAGACATGGACATGCTAACTCTCGAAGATTATAAAATGCTGTTAACAGAGAATCAAAAGCACATTGAAACGATCAATAGTTCTTTAAATAACCTTTTATATTGGGCAAGACGACAAATGGAAGTGGTAAATAGTGTACCCACTACATTTGATCTTAAACCTTTTATAGAAAAATTGCTTTTGGTTTATCTGCCGCTGATCCATAAGAAAGGGATCCTGACAGACATCAATTTATCGGATTCTTTTTCAGCTTATGCAGATGAGGACCATGTACAGCTCATTCTACGAAACCTGATTGACAATGCGATAAAGTTTACTCCTACCGGCAATGAAATTGGAATCGCCCTAAAAAACCATGGCAATATGGTAGAGATCTGCGTGTGGAATACCATCAATAATCCAGAGCAATTTGACGTTGAAGATATTCGAAATCCAAAAGCGGGAGGCGCAACCTACGGAACGGAAAATGAGAAAGGTATAGGTTTGGGCCTAACGCTGATCAGGGAATATATAAAAGCCAACGACAGCAAACTGAACATTGACCTGCTRGGAAATAAAGTGTCTTTTAGTTTTGATTTACCTCTATCCAGTTCCCGTCTTCTCTGATCAGTTCAATCAGATCATCAAGGGCACGGGCAGCATTTACATTTTTCTTGACCACTTCTTTTCCGCGATAAAGCGTTATTTTATCAGGGCCGGTCCCTACATAGCCATAATCGGCATCAGCCATTTCACCCGGGCCATTTACAATGCAACCCATGATACCAATTTTGATTCCTTTAAGATGATCGGTACGTGAACGGATCAATTGGGTAGTTTCCTGAAGATCAAAAAGTGTTCGTCCGCAGCTTGGACAAGAGATGTATTCTGTTTTAGAAATGCGGGTACGTGTTGCCTGTAAAATACCAAAACTTGTGGCATTAATTAGTGATAAGCCTACGGTTTCGTCAGCACTGATCCATATACCGTCGCCCAGTCCATCAGTAAACAAAGCACCAAGATCGGTAGCCGCATACAGCATCAGATCATCAGCACTAATGCCTGAATATGCTCTTTTTACTACAACCGGTATTTGCGAATTATGCTTCATTAAGGATACAAAAAACTCCCTTTGCATAGCCATACCATGTGCAGCATTAGTTTCTAATACCAAAACTACATTTGACTGCAATTTAGAAAGATCTATACCGGCACCCTCTTCTGCTTTTATACTAACAAGATTTAAATACTCATCTTTAACATCGGCAGCAATGTATTCTTCAAAAGAAAGTAAGGGATGGCAATTGTTCTTATCCTTTAAATTTAGCCAGGTTTGATAATTATAAATCTGCTTTAGATTACCCGGAAAAGAGAATGAAGGCAATGCATCTCCAAGATATACCATATCGGTTGCCTGATCGGCCATGTTGTATTTATCCAGACCTGCACTATATTTATAGCCAACTGCTGTTAAAAAGTAAGGGTCTTTTAAGTTTTCTTTAGATGCATCAATGATCACTACAGGGTGATGATGATCGCCAATATGTTGTACAGGTTCTGTATGCCTGCGGTTGTATTCGTAAGGATTATAGGGCAGGTCTTTTACAGTAATGCTTTCTGATTTTTGTCCCGCAATAATTTCATTATTTAACAGTGCCCTGGTTTCATATCTTGAAGCCAATGCTTTTGCAACAGGAGCCTCAAATTCAGGATCCTCGGTTAAAGAAACCCTAATGGTATCGCCCAATCCGTCTTCAAGTAATGTTCCAATACCAACTGCCGATTTAATACGGCCGTCTTCCCCATCGCCAGCCTCAGTTACACCAAGGTGCAAAGGATAATTCATGCCTTCTTTTACCATGGTCTCTACCAGTAAACGGTATGCCTGAACCATGATCTGTGTATTACTGGCTTTCATAGAGATAACCAGATTGTAATAATTCTGGTCCTCGCACATACGGATAAACTCCATTGCCGATTCAACCATACCTCTTGGAGTATCGCCGTAATGGCTCATGATCCGATCTGACAGCGATCCATGGTTAGTACCAATACGCATTGCTGTTCCGTATTCTTTACAGATCTTTACCAGCGGTGTAAATTTCTTATATATGCGCTCCAGCTCTGCCTGATAGGCTTGCTGCGTATATTCAATGTTTTCGAAGCGTTTCTTATCTGCATAGTTACCCGGATTTACCCTTACTTTTTCTACGATTCGAGCCGCAGCTTCAGCAGCATTTGGCGTAAAGTGGATATCGGCAACCAGTGGCACATTGTAACCCCTGAATCTTAATTCTTTTTTAATGTTAGCAAGGTTTTCTGCTTCCTTCATACTTGGGGCAGTAATACGAACATATTCGCAACCAGAGTTTACCATTCTAATGGTTTGCTCAACTGTACCCAAGGTATCCATGGTATCAGTTGTGGTCATAGATTGAATACGGATTGGATTTAATCCTCCCATAGGAATATCCCCGATACTAACCTCTCTGGTTAGAAATCTTGAATATTGGGTTAAACTGTTACAATACCCGCCATTTAACTCTTTCTGTAACGCGCGCTGATCAAATACTTTTTCCATGACTTGCTAATGTGCTACAAAGATAAAGATTATGTTTATAACTGTTATGTCAGATCAACCGGTCTTTTATAACCAGTGTATCCGCTATCAGATCATGAAAGCACTGTTGCTTCTTATTCAGAAAGCTGTACAAGTAGCCCAAAAAGAAAGGAGCTACAGACAATATTTTAGCAGCATTTCGGCCATAAGCATTATTTAAACTGATCCTGTTTCCACCCAGATCTGTAACTTTAATATTAATTAACCGCTTACCAATGGTTGCTTGCTTATCAGATGCTTCGGCAATGCTGCTATAAATAAATTTAGCAATAGAAATGAGGGGCAATCCTGCCAGTGAGACCATTATCCGCTGCGTTTTTTCTTCTACAAAGATGAAACTGATTAATACCAGCAGCACATAGCCCAGTGTTAAGAAAAAATAATCTATAACGGAGGCCAGCAAACGCTGATCAAAGGAAGCGAAGTATTGAGGGGCTGTTTTCTGAAAGGTAAAACCAAGAAGCTCACGTAGTTCTTGCAACTCGTGAGCTTCTTTATAATCGTCCATCCCAGGCTTCCTGATAAAAGTTCCCGGAAGGATATTTAGTGACTTTAATTGTTCTAATTGATATGGGCCTTCCGGCTTTCCGTTTATGACAACGGTATATTCAATTTCGTTCTTACTTTCCATTCTAAGAGTTAGCTTGTCGCAATTTAAGCGCGATAAATCGATTAATAACGATTTACCTCAAAGCTACTCAATCCTCCATCTAAATTGATAAATATCTTTTTAGCTGAAGCTTTATAATTCGGAGTTTCGTAGGTGCCATCTTCTAATTTGGTAAAACCTGTAAAATCTTTTGATGAAAGTCCGGTTTTGGTTTTGATTCTACATCCTGAATTTGATGGGATCTTAATTTTAACATCTGCTACACCAGTTTTTACATTTACATCTGTAATAGGCAGCAATTCTCCGATCTTAATATCAAGCGCAGCGGCACCACCATCAAAGTTGAAAGCGCGCACCTTGTATTGTGAAAGGTCAAAATTCACTTCTCCGGCCCCCATGTTCATATGGATTTCCCAGGTAGGTTTAATGTTTAATTTCATTTTAACATCGTTTCCACCGTCACCCATATTCCATTTCGAGTTGCCTTTCATTTTAAAGTTCACTGTAGTTATACTATCAGTTTTTTCTGTTTGTAATGAAAAGGTTCCTCCTCTTTTTTCTACATCTGCAGTAATTAAACTGTCTGTAGATCCTTTCAGGTCGAAAGATGTTCCACCTCCAGAAACATTCAAAACAGTTTTAGTAGAAACAGAATCTGTAAAAGGATGAGAGAAACTCAGGTGCTCGGTATCGTTGTTATCAAAATCTACACTGTCTTCAATGTTCACATCAGCCCATCTTTTACTCTCAGGAGCTTGCTGACCTTTGTAAAACAAAACGCCTAAGGTTACAACAAGGATTGCGATAGACACTATTCCACCTATCTGTGATTTATTTCTGTTAAAAAGAATATTTACACCTGCGATAATTAAAAATATTGGCCAGAAACGCCAAACATTGCGCCAGTAAAAATCAATTATATGAAAATTTTCTAAAAGGAGCACCCCACCTATAAAAAGCAGTACTATACCCCACATTATTCTATCCAGTTTCATCTTATATATCTTTTTTGGTGAATCTATCGTCTATATTGCTTTCGCCAGTATTTGAATTTCCTGGTATGTCTGTTGGTGTAGGTGCAGGGTTTACAGGATCAGTAGTTTGTCCTTCCTGAGGATTTTGTTTTTTCCATTCTTCCCAGGCATCTTTTCTTTTAGACTTAAGAATAAAGCTTACTCCTATTGCAACAAATACCAGTGGCCATAACTTGCCTATACTAAACCAGAAAGGAATGATATTAAACTCGTTCATCAGAAAATACAGGCCTATAACCAGTAAAAACAATCCCCCTACAGTTCTTCCAGTATCACTTTTCTGATAAGGCTTAAATTCAGGTTGTTTCGGCTCAGTTGTAAAACCTGCATCACTTACTGTAGATGAAGTCCATGCTTGCGATTGCGATGGATTTGATGTTTCAGGGTTTTGATACGGCTGTGAAAACGCGTTTGGTGAGTTAAAAGGATTATTTTGTGGTCCTTTATAAAACTCATTAAATTTTGAAAATCTTTTTGTCGGATCGTTATTTACAGGTACGACAATCCACATGATGATATACACCAAAATCCCTGTTCCAACTAAAAAGATGGTTGAGAGTACGAACAATAATCTGATTATCGTCACATCCACCTCCATGTACTCCGCAACTCCAGATGATACACCTGCAATTACTTTCTCATGCTCATTTCTAAATAATCTCTTGTCCATAATATATTTCCTCCTATATTTTAAAACTGTATCGGCTTTATAGTTATCTCATCAACATTTACGCCACTGCTTAAATTTAAAATGGTGTATATGGTATTCGCAATATCTTCTGGTTGTACAAAACGATCAGCGGGGATTTCTGTTCCCTCCCACGATGATGTTAGTGTTGAACCTGGCAATACAGCTGTTACCTTAACGTTGTATTTTGATAATTCCTCCCTAAATACACTATTAAGACTTAGCAATGCTGCTTTAGTTACACTATAGCTACCTGCATTTTCTGCATTTTGTTTACTGGCTATCGAACATATGTTAAAAATGTGGCCTGATTGCTGTGTGCGCATCATTTTACCAAAAAACTTTGACAGGTAATAGGCTGCGTTAAGGTTCAGATTTATTTGCTTTTCAAGCTGATCATCAGCTTCATCAAGTATAGATCCCTGCAAAAACATACCCGCATTATTCACTAAAACATCAACTTTGGGCATTTCGTTTTTTACAGCATTACAAAATGCATACACATCTTCTTTAATGCTGCAATCTGCCCGATAAGTAAATATCCTAACACCTGTATGCCTTAACTCTTCTGCAAAACTATCCAGTTCAGTCTTTTTTCTTGAACACACTGCTAAGTCATATCCACTCTGTGCCAGCTTTATTGCAATGGCCCTTCCAATACCTTTAGTCGCGCCGGTAATAATTGCATTCATTGTTTAAACATCTTTATTTAGCACAATAATACAAAAAAGCACCGCATGGCAAAACATTAATAGCCAAAGATTGGTTAGAAAAAGGGATTACAACGATTTCAACTTTTTATTGTTTCTTTGTAATAATATTGCACAAATACTATAGCTAATTTTTCATTGAATGAATTTCACCAATTTTGGCAGGTACCTACTTTTATTGAAAGCGGTATTTAGAAAGCCCGAAAAGTTTAAAATATACTTGAAGGCCATCTTTAAACAAATGGATTTTGTAGGGGTAGGTTCCCTGGGGCTGATTGCCATTATTTCTACTTTCATAGGAGCAGTAATGACATTACAAATTGCCTTCCAGTTGGTTAGCGACTTTATCCCTAAAACCATTATCGGTTCTGTAAACAGAGATTCAAGTATTCTTGAGCTTAGTCCTACCATTACCGCTATTGTTTTGGCCGGTAAAATCGGGTCTGCAATTTCCTCTGAAATTGGTACAATGCGTGTTAGCGAGCAGATTGATGCACTCGAGATTATGGGAATCAACTCTCCCGGTTATCTTATCCTGCCAAAAATCATTGCGGGGATTACCATGGTTCCTTTATTGGTAATTATGTCTATGTTCCTCAGCATTACCGGTGGATACATTGGTGGTACTTTATCTGGAGCTGTTTCTCCTGCCGAATATATTCAGGGTATCACTACTGATTTTAATCCTTATACCATTGTTGTAGCCCTTGTAAAGGCTTTTGTATTTGGTTTTATCATCACTTCGGTTCCTGCATATGAAGGTTTCTATGTAAAAGGCGGTGCACTCGAGGTAGCCCAGGCAAGTACAAGAGCTGTTGTTGTTAGCTGTATTACGATATTGGCATGTGATTACATTGTAACCCAGTTATTATTATGATCGAGATTAAGGACATACACAAATCGTTTGGCAGCAACAAAGTACTACAGGGAATTTCAGGTAAGTTTGAAGCTGGTGTAACCAACCTGATCATTGGAGGCTCCGGTTCGGGTAAAACCACACTACTTAAATGTATGATTGGCCTGCACCATCCTGAAGAAGGAAGTGTAGAATACGATGGGCGTGAGTTTACTACCATGAACTTCGAAGAAAAGATAGAGATCAGAAAAGAGATAGGTATGCTATTTCAGGGTTCCGCTTTATTTGATTCAATGACTGTTGAAGAGAACATCATGTTCCCTTTAAATATGTTTACCGATCAGGAACGTAAAGAAAAGCTGGAGCGCGTTAATTTCTGTTTGGAACGTGTAAACCTTGAAGGAAAAAACAAACTGTTTCCCGCAGAGCTTTCCGGTGGTATGAAAAAACGTGTGGGTATTGCCCGCGCTATTGCCATGAACCCAAAGTATTTGTTTGTTGATGAGCCAAACTCTGGACTTGATCCTAAAACTTCGATTGTAATTGATGAGCTGATTAAAGAGCTTACTGAAGAATACAACACTACAACCATAGTTGTTACCCATGATATGAACTCTGTAATGGGTATCGGCGACTATATTCTTTTCTTGCACGAAGGCAAGAAATTCTGGGAAGGCTCTAACAAAGAAATTGCCCATACTGAGATTCAAGAACTAAATGATTTCGTTTTTGCAAGCCGCTTTATGAAGGCTGCAAAAGGAAAGTTTTAATATATAATTATGATAAGCCTGCTAACACCCACGCATTGGAAAGATTATGAGCTGATTGATTGTGGTGATTTTGAAAAATTAGAACGTTTCGGTAACCTGGTACTATCCAGACCTGAGCCCCAAGCGGTATGGAAAAAGACTTTGTCTGATCAAGACTGGAAAAAACAAACACATATCAAATTTAAAGGTCGCTCTGCTACCTCCGGAGAATGGATTAAAAACTCCGCCCATTTACCAGATCGCTGGAATGTTGAGTACAAAAATGATGATGTAAGTATTAACCTCCGCTTAGGATTAACCTCATTTAAGCATGTTGGTGTTTTCCCTGAACAAGCTGTGAATTGGGATTATATCTCTTCATCGATAAAGAAATTTAAAACGGCAAGCCCTAAAGTATTAAACTTATTTGCTTATACAGGTGCTGCATCGTTAATTGCAAAAGCTGCCGGAGCAGACACTACTCATGTTGACTCTATTAAACAAGTAGTAAACTGGGCTAATGAAAACCAGGAACTTTCTAAGCTTAAAGATGTACGCTGGGTGGTTGAAGACGCACTAAAGTTTGTAAAAAGAGAGCTTAAACGCGGTAAAAAATATAATGGAATTATCTTGGACCCCCCTGCTTTTGGTCATGGACCAAATGGTGAGAAGTGGAAACTGGAAGACCACATTCAGGAAATGATGCAGGATGTTGTTCAGTTGCTGGATGAAGAAGAACACTTTCTGATCTTAAACACTTACTCTTTAGGTTTTTCTTCTGTTATTGTAGAGAATCTGATTAAAACTTCATTCCCTCAGGTAAAAAATCTTGAGACAGGAGAATTGTATTTGCAGGCAACTTCGGGTATTAAACTACCATTAGGTGTTTTTGGCAAGTTCAATACTTTCAAATAAAGAAATTCAATATTTTCAATTAGGAAGTGGCGTACACCCGTCATCTCGAAGGAGAGATCTCTTGAACTACTAAACAAGAGATCTCTCCTTCGAGATGACGACAGCTTTAAGATGGAGGAATAGATTTTAAAAATAAAAAAGGCGCCGGGACCTAAACCGACGCCTTTAAACACACTTAAACCCAGTAACACCTTACTGCTTAAGTTTCTTTCGCTGTTTATGCAATTACAGCTAATTCATTTGCGATCATTCTCCAATTCTCATTTTCAGGAATACCAGGTTTACGCTTTCCAAAAAACTGAACAATGATGTTTCCTTCTTTATCAAATACTTCAATACTGGTTACAATACCATCATCTGTTGGCTTTTTAACTAACCATACGTTTGCAATACCATCTTCACGAAGGTGCATGTTAAATTCAGGATCCAGGACGTTAAACCACGGGCCTGTTTGAACAAGCTTCTTTACCAAACCAGTATGGATCTGGATACAGCCGGCATTTGAGGTAAAAACCATTATTTCAAGATCAGTTTCTGAAGCCCTAGTTAAAATTGCTTTCAGAGAATCGGTTGTAATTTGTGTAGCATGGCCTTCAGGTGCTAAACGCAAACCCTGAGTGCGACTTAATCCATGAGTTCTTAACAAACCATGAAAATCGTGCGTATCCTTTAGCGCCAACCATTCCTTTTTAAATGTTTCTACATCAACTTCCTGATCTGGTTTTTCTACGGCAGCAACTTTCTCTGTAATTATCTCTAATGCAGCGGTCTGATCGTCTGCAGTATATTTTTCAACCAATACCTCATAAGCGTCAGCATTGCTCGTATCGGTTAAGTAGATTTTGTGTATCGCCTGTCCATCCTTACCAAAAAACTGGAGGCTTTTACGGTCATTCTCATTAACCGCAAAGGCCGATTTCCATGCGCTCATAAATAACCTCAAATCGATATCAGGATTTACTGCCAATCCCATCATTCCTTTAAAAGATACTTTTTTATAGATTCCTTTACGTTCATGAACACAAAAGTCATTACGTGTTAAGGCCATTACATAACCTAAGCTTTCAACTTCTTTTAATATCTCCTGGAATTGGTCCTGCAAACGGATAGCTGTTGAGTTTACAGTTGTTGCGATTAATTCGGCTTCGCTGGTACCAAGTTGTTTTGCAGCATCTCTGATACGGACTTTTGGGTTTTCTGTTTTGAATGCTTCCCACTGGCTTTTTAAATCTAATATCTTTTCCATTTTATCCTGTTTTAATTAATTCGTTCTATTTTAAATTGAAGTGTATTCATGATACACCTTTTTTAGCTTACACTAGTAGCTGGTATAACCAGCGGACAATTATAATCTTCGCATTCCATTAGCTTTACTTTAATGCTAAAAGTCTCATGAATATTATCACAATTGATCACTTCAACAGGCAACCCTTCGGCTACTTTTTTACCATTTTTTAACATCAGTATTCTATCTGCAAAGCGAGAAGCATAATTGATGTCATGCAAAATGCAGATCACGCAATACCCTCTGTCGGCCAGTTTACGAGCCAACACCATAATCTGCTGCTGAAACTGAATATCAAGACCGTTTGTAGGCTCATCCAATAACAAACAGGCATTCGGGCTGTCATAAACCTGTGCAATAACCCTCGCCAATTGAACCCTTTGCTGTTCACCACCTGACAGCGTATTATAATCTCGGCCCGACAAATGGCTTATTCCTGTATCCTGCATCACTCTTCTTACCACCGAAAAATCGTTGGCAGCTGGCTTCTGATCAAAATGTGGATATCTTCCCATCATTACCAGTTCATCAACAATAAAAGAAACTGAAATCGTATTGTGCTGAGAAAGCACAGCTCTTGTCTTTGCCAGGTCTTCGAGCCTGTAATTCATCAGCTCTTTTCCCTTAATAAAAACCTTACCTGCCGATGGCCTTATCTCTCTGCAAAGCAATTTCATTAAAGTACTTTTACCGGCACCATTAGCACCTAAAATAGCCAGCATTTCACCAGAGTGAGCCTCAAAGCTCAACCCATCTACCAGTTTCCTGTTTCCTACTTTATAGGTAAGTTCTTCTACTCGGATCATCTATAGGTTGTTTTTATTTTTCTCAGAAATAATAATATATATAAACACAGGCACACCAATCATTGCAGTTAATATGCCTATTGGAAGTTCCGCCGGAGCAACTATTGTTCTTGCAATAAGATCGGCCCCGGTTAACAAAGCCCCACCAAGCAATGCTGATCCAGGAATTACCAGTCTATGATCAGCAGTAAATGTCATCCTTATAATATGTGGAATAATTAAGCCGATAAATCCAATAATTCCGGCCATGGCAACAGAAGCACCCACAGCCATGGTGGCCAGAATAATAATCATCCGTTTAACTACTTTAACATTTACACCCATATGCAAAGCCTGGGGTTCTCCAAGGACCAATGCGTTTAAAGATTTGGCAAAAAAAGGAAGCGTAACAATAGGAATTAAAACAAAGGGTAATAATGCACTAACAGTTTGCCAGCTAGCCCCGCCTAGACTTCCAAGGTTCCAAAATGTAATGTTTCTTAATTGTGCATCGGTAGCCATGTACGTCATTAATCCAATAAACGAATTTGCCAATGCATTAATTGCCAATCCGGCCAGTAATAAAGTTGTGATAACTGTTTTACCATTCTTCATCGCAATGCGATAAACAATCATCGTAGTAATACCGGCACCAATAAATGCTGCAATAGATAAGGCGTAAAAACTTAATGTACCTGTTAGATTTTTAAAAATATTTATCTCAAGCACGATCATAATTACAGCAAACAATGTGGCACCCGATGATATTCCTATTAAACCAGGTTCGGCAAGGGGGTTGCGAAACAACCCCTGAATGGCAGCTCCTGAAACGCCCAATCCGGCGCCAATAAGGCTACCCAACAGCACTCTTGGCAGACGAAGATTAAAAAACACTGATTCCTGTTGCGAAGTAAAGCCCTGATGATCGGATAATCTTGTATGGTAACTTATGATAGATAGCAGTTCAGAGAAACTGATATCCACAGCACCAATGCAGGAAGAAACCACCATGGTTACGACCAGAACTACCGCAAGCAGTACAATAATATATCCTGTTTTTTTAATCACCTCTATTTTCTCTACTTAACTGCGTTGTTGATTTTACCAGACAATTCTGTTATTGCCTTGCCTAAACGCAAACCGAAACCGGTTAGCAAAGCACCATCCATAGTGATGAACTTCTTGTTTTTACCTGCATTTGTTTGCGCTATACCCTGAACTGTTTCCAAACCTTGCGTACCGCCTAAACTTTGCAAACCATCATCAAACAACAAGATTACATCGGGGTTGGCTTTAACAAGTGCTTCGGAGGTTAAAGGCTTATACTCAGAAAATCCTGTTACCGCATTTTGTGCTCCGGCTAATTCAATCACTTTATCAACTTGTGTACCTAAGCCGCCAACCATCATTGTTCCTGTGCCTCGGGCATAAATAAACAGTACTTTAGCTTTTTTTGTATTTGTTATTTGTTTTTGAGTAGCCGCTACTTCCGCATCAAATACCTTAATTAGGGAATCTGCCTTGGTCTGCTGCAATAGGCTATCGCCAACGGAACGGATTAAGTTCTTAGCCCCATCTATTGAGAATTCTTGTTTAAACAATACTAATTTAATGCCCGCGGTTTTAAACTGGGCGGCAAGTTGAGGAGATACTTCTTTATCAATCGCCACAACGATATTAGGTTGAAGCGACAAAACACCCTCAACATTGACCTTACTACTGTGGCCTACCTTAGGCTTGCTTTTTAAGCTTTCGGGATAGCTGCTTGTTATATCCGTTCCTACAATGTTTTTTTCTAAACCCAGTCCGGCAACTATTTCACTTACAGTTCCATTTAAAGAAACAATTTTCACACTATCCGGCAATTGCCTGACAGTGTTATTTTCGGTAGTGTTCCTGCATGCACTAAACATGGCAACAGCTACCATCAGCAATCCTATTTTTTTCATAATAAATGTTTAAAAAGAGGAGCTTCCGGGGGGGCCGAAAGCATCCTCATCTAACCAAACTAAACCAAACTTTTATCCTTTTTTAACGAGTTTATATTCTACTACAGGCTTGCCGCGCACTCCACCGTCGCTTGCATGAAAACTGTTAAATTTCAATTTGTATATATTACCGGCGCCATCTTTTACAACGTAAAACGAATCAGTTTTTACACCTACTGCGGTACCGGTTGTATTTCTCCATTTATCACCAATTGCATCTCGGTTTGCACTGAACGATAAAGCATTAAGGTTCGACTCAGAAAAATCTGCGTAACTTACTACCGAAGTTTTAACTTGAGCTACCTGAACACCATTTAGGCTATTGGTAAAAACGATATCAGAAAAGCTATATGGGAAAATACCATCCGCATTTGTACCATAATACATGGTCCAGGTCCATACCAGATCCCAGTTGGCTTTTACAGGCTCCACATTTACACTTTTTCCATCAGTAAGAGAGAAAAAGCTATAGTTAGAATTTGCATCCTTAACAATATCAACAGATTTAAAAGTAGTTTCCTTTAGCTTAGCATATTGCAAAGTATACCCGTTGGCCTTACGAAGAACCCTTACTTTGTAAACGGTCTCTGCACTTATTACTGAGCTATGACTACCACCAACCGGACTAACTATATAGACCTTATTTTCTGAATCTGTTGCAGAGATGGTTTCAATTGCAGTTTTATTAAGGATGCTGGCTTCTCTGGGGTCATCAAATTTCTTAAATTCAATTTCAGCTTTAGCACCTGTCTCGCCAAGCGCAATCGTTAAATCAGACAGGTTAAAATCTGCTTCAGTTACGGCATTTAAATCTGTCTTATCTAGCTTCTTTGCCGATGCCCCTGAAGTTCCGTTCAGAACAACTTTAAAATCATTACCAGAATAAAAACCTAAAGCCCAGCTGTTACGAAGCACGGTTGTTTGTTGGGCTCCACTTAAATCTACATAAACACTGTTGGCAGCACTACTGCCTGCTTCGGCACCAGCTATTCCATTTAGAGTTAATGTTGTCCCATCAGATACCGGAACCTCCAATATTGGATCGTCATCTTTACTGCAAGAAGTAAAGACTGTAGCAAAACACAATAGGGCAACGAGTTTAGTAATTTTGTTCATGATTTTATACGTATTATAATGATTAATAATCTAATTCTTGTTCCAATTAAAACTTAACCCTACAACATATGAGCGTCCATAATTCAATGGAACCGGGCCACCCGTTGAGTGTGCCGAACCAGTTGCAACTGATGTGCTGCTAATGGTAGTTACATCGAACAGGTTTTTAACTCCTGCATTCAGATTAAGAGATTTAAATATCTTTTTATTGATCATCAGATCTGCTGTACTATAAGAACCGGTTTTCTCAAGTGTTACCTGCTCTATTCCATTGTTCGTATTGAGCTGATAAAAAGGCCTTCTTCCTGAAAATTTATAGGCCAGATTTACAGTTGCACCAATTCTGGAAAAGGTGTAAGTGATGTTGCTGTTCACCTCAGGAGTCCATGCAAATTCATCAGATTCACCAGGTTTTGGAGCATCGGCTACGAAACGGTTATTAATACCGATATAGGAAAGGCCCAGAGAAACCTGAAAATCATTAAGCGTTAAAGTATTTTCAAAAGTTCCTCCAGTTGTTTTGTAGCGAGAAACGTTTATAAGAGTAGTAATTGTAGGATCAGCAGCAGAAAGGCCAAAATCTATTCTGTTTCTGAAAGTATTATAAAAGCCACTTACAACTGAGCGGAAATCAGCATTTTCATTATGCGACCTGGTAAAAGTCAGCGATCCGGTCAAACTATGTGACTGTTCTGCTTTAAGGTTTTCGTTTCCTAAAATAGAATGGCTGGCATCAAAGAAATCGTAATAAAGTTCGCGTAAGGCAGGCGAGCGGAAACCACTTGCATAACCCAAACGCAAATCAAGATCTTTATTTAACCTGAATTTTGTATTAAGTGATGGAATTACAGGGGGGGCATCGTAAACTGAGTTTTTAATAAAGCGGGCACCCGGTCTTATGGTTATACCATCTGTAACCTTCCACTCAGAAGATATAAAGAAAGCATAATCATGAATAGAGGGATCTCCTTTAATCCTTGCTCCACTTGAACCATCCAGATTAATCTCGATACCAGGTTGAAAAGACCATTGGTCTGATAACCTATACTGAGCTGTTGCTCGGACCGATGTAGATTGGAATTTAGATACATCTTGTTCGCCGGCACCGGTAGACAATTCTTCCTTTCCTGTAGAATAGTCATGCAGCACACTTCTGGTAGTACGTTTTAAGTTGGAATAACCAAGTATTCCACTAAGCTGCAATTTCTCAGTTAGCTTATAATCGCTTTGTATTTGCTGGGTATATCTATTGGTGATGTATTTTTGATTAACAGACTTAAAAATGTTTGGGTTATAGCCACCCTTGCTTAAAATAGTCTCATCAGCATAATCCATTCGGTACCATACATTTAACTTATCACTATTATAACCCAGACGGCCATTTCCCAACCATTGCTCTTTAGGTTTCCACCTATTAATATCAGCAGCGATCTGCGCTGCAGTAGCCAAAGCAGGTGCACTGTTAAAACCATTAAAATCGTTATGGGTTACACCTCCAAGAACACTCCAACGCTTATTTTGCCAGCTTGCTCCTACGTGTTGCAAGTGGGAACCTTTTTTACTGAACGCTGAGTACTCATCCCCCACTGTTTCCTCTTGCACCCTCGCATTAAGGCTTAATGTTTCTTTAACTGCTTTTTTTGTAATGATATTGATTACACCAGCAAGTGCATCGGTACCATAAGAAACCGAGAGTGGCCCTTCTACTATCTCTATGCGCTCAATGGAGTTGATGTCTATTTGGTTTAAACTTTCTCTGGTATCTCCCCTGTCTATCATTGGCACACCATCTAAAAGGATCTTAACGTTTCTGCCCGACATGCCCATTAAAGTTACGTCGCTTGTACCTAACGCCATGTCGTTAGAAAACCTGAAGCCTAATTCTGTATTTAATACTTGCTGAATATTTGTTGCAGCACGCAAGCGAATACGCTCTGAATTAATAACACGTGTTCTGTAAACTGAATTTCTTAATGATTGAGGTTGATATTCGCCCGTAACTACAACTTCCTTTAGGGAATTAGCTGTGGTATCGCTTTTCAATTCCTTGTCGGCACCTTTATCTTGTGCTTGTGTAGTTGAAACGATAAAAAATACAGCCATTAACAGTAAGCCAATTCTCATTAACAATCTATTTAGAATAATTTTAAATAACACCGCAAGTATAAGAACTTATTTAGACTAATTACAAATAATAAATAGAAATATTTTAATTAACCCTGATAACCAGCTTTTTTATTACTATGTATAGTGGTATACTTGTAAAAAATTTTATTGTTGGCTTGGAACTGACATTTACATCTTATCTTACCATAAAAAACAAGTATAAAAAATGAAATTATCTCATCTAGCAGGGATGCTTTTAGTCGGAATGGCTTCAATTGGTGTATTTATAAGCTGCACCTCGGACGTTAAAAAGGCCAATGGCCAAACAAAAAATGCTCCTGGAGATTCGACAGCAACCGAAACAAAAGAAGATTTGCGGGGACCGATTGACACTGCAAAGTATGATGCAATTATGGCAAAGTTAGCCAATGGTGATACCACTGGTAAATGGCCGGTTAAAAAACAACCATACCCACTTGCAGGTGCTATACTTCCATTTAAACGTATTGTTGTTTATTATGGAAATTTACACTCTAAAAAAATGGGTGCCCTGGGCGAATATGCTCCAAAAGAGATGTGGAAAAGATTGGATGCTGAAGTTAAACATTGGGAAAAAGTTGATCCTACTACTCCCGTACAGCCAGGTTTACATTACATTGCTGCTGTAGCAAGTGGTACGCCGGGCAGAGATGGGAAGTACATTAACCGTATGGCCAACTCACAGATTGACTCTGTATTAAGCATTGCTAAAATGCGTCCTAATACTATTGTATTTCTAGATTTACAGGTAGCACTAAGCAACATCAAGGCTGAATTGCCGCATATAGAAAAATACTTACAATTACCATTTGTGCATCTAGGTATAGATCCTGAGTTTTCTATGAAAGATGGTTCGCTTCCAGGTAAAAAAATCGGAACTTACGATGCTGCCGATATCAACTATGTTTCTCAGTATTTAACTAATCTTGTAAAGAAATATAACTTGCCTCCAAAAGTATTTGTGGTTCACCGTTTCACAAAAAAGATGGTTACCAATTCTCAAAACATAAAACTTCGTCCGGAAGTTCAAATTGTAATGCATATGGACGGATGGGGTGAGCCAGAACTTAAAAAAGGAACTTACCGTCACTTTATTTTCTCTGAGCCTGTTCAGTTTACGGGCTTCAAATTGTTCTATAAAAATGATTTGAAAAAAGATCCTAAGCGCTTAATGACTCCAGAGGAATTGATGAAATTGAAACCAGTTCCGGTTTACATTCAATACCAGTAAACTGTGTAAAGATTTAATTAAAAGGGAGCAGTTGCTCCCTTTTTTATTTAGGATTAATAAGAAAACGCGACTGATTTTTCCGGGTTATCAAGTTTGGTACTTTTTCGCTTTCCATTAACTGTAGCATGAATCATATTGATCTGTGAATCGTGCTGTTCAAACAGTATGTCGTTTTGAATCTCTAGCTTTTCGATGCTTTCTATTTTTTCACTTTCAAAATAGCACCATGCGGCATCCTCTTCAATTTGATATCCCAGGTACTTTAGCGTAAGCGATTTATTATTAGCCTTAATCTGCAGGTGGCTTTTTATGTAATCGGAAATAAGCCCGTCTACCTGTTTACGATCTTTAGGCTTCAAAATATTGATACTTGTTTTATAACGCTTATCAAGCGCATTTTCAAAATCATCAAAAAATACACGCACACTTACCTGAACAGTTTTTGTTTTTTGATTATGATCTATCTCGGTTACGCTAACGTAAAATGGATGAAAAATATTTAACCAAAAAAATAAAATAAGTTGTAACATTTTGTATAGGTAGATATAAAAT
>NZ_JBFTIZ010000038.1:18783-42237 GCF_056395165.1 Pedobacter sp. 10L46_2 | reverse complement strand
CTACTAATTTGCTTCATGTTTTTTGCAGCAAAGAGTTTTGCCCAAAATGTCACCGTAAAGGGTGTGGTTTTGGACGCCGAAACTAAAGGGCCAATTCCATCAGTTAACGTCAGTGTAAAGGGCACGAACCTGGGTACGGCGACAAACGTAAATGGTATTTATACCTTAAATAATGTAAACCCTAAAGCAACTCTTGTCTTTTCCTACATTGGATATAAGCAGCAAGAAATTGAGCTGAACGGGAAAACACAATTAAATGTAACCCTAACTTCAGACTTTGGTAACCTTGAAGAGGTGGTGGTAGTTGGTTTTGGGACAAAGAAGAAAATTAACATTGCAGGCGCGATAGACCAGATTTCAGGTAAGCAATTAGAATCACGGCCAGTTTCAAATGTAATGCAAGGATTGCAAGGTATTAGTCCAGGCTTAAATATTACATATGGAGGCGGTGCTCCCGGAACTGTACCCGTAATAAATATCAGGGGATATACTTCAATAAACGGCGGTTCACCTTTAATCGTAATTGATGGGATTCCGGCAGCAAGTAATGATGATATGCTAAGATTAACTCCTTCAGACATTTCTTCATTTACAGTATTGAGGGATGCAGCATCAGCAGCTATTTATGGTGCGAGAGCTGCTTTTGGAGTAATTCTTATCACTACTAAAAAGGGTAAAGAAGGGCGAACATTGATCAGTTATAACGCGTTAACCACTTGGGGCAAGCCAACAGTACTTCCAAAACCTGTAACAGATCCATATATCTATTCAAGGGTTTTAGAGACTTCTACTGACAATACTCCATGGGATTATGTAAATTACTCAGATGAGCACTACAAGTGGGCAAAAGAAAGATCTGATGACCCTTCACTTCCTGATACACGCATCGATCCAACCGATCCAAACAGATGGGCATACATGGGTGACAACAATTGGTATGATTACTTCTTTAACAAGGCCAGTCTATCTCAAAATCATACATTGACTTTTTCCGGAGGAGCTCAGGTAAATAATTCTCCGTTAACTTATTATTTGTCTGCGGATTATACCAAGGAAAATGGGTTGAATAAGCTTGCTGATGATTTCTGGGATCGCTATGGCCTAAGATCAAGAGTAGGTTTTGCTCCTTTATCATGGTTAAAAATAGATAACAATCTTAACATTTATCAAACCAAGAGGGCACGTCCAAATGCCAGTATTACCGATCTATATTACTTGCAGCCAACAGATGTGGCAACGAATCCTGATGGAACATGGGCAAACACTGCAACAGGCAGACTGGCAGCGAGATTAGTTGATGGAGGAGAAAACCTTGAAACAATGTTTGGCTTTCAAAATATCACCGGTGCAACTGCTTCATTTTTAAACGGCGATCTTCAGGTAAATGGCGATGCTTCATTTAAGCGGGAGTTATGGAAATACCATAACGATTCGAAAAAGTTTAAAATTGGCTTCGGGCCTACTGATATCCGGGAAGAAGGCGGCAATGGTTATGTATATGAGAGTAATGGATATTTATATAACAATGCTTTTAACTTATATACAACTTATAAAAAAACCATAGGCGACCATTTTTTTAGTGCAATGGTGGGATATAATTATGAGGATTATAATTATTCGACTGTAGATGCTCAGAGAGATTTACTTATGTCTTCCTCTGTGCCCTATCTTAAGTTAACTACAGGTGAAATAACACTTGGGACAAAATATAATGCCTATGCTAGTACAAGTGCTTTTAGCAGGCTGAATTATACCTATAAAGATCGCTATATTTTAGAGGCTACAGGAAGATATGATGGATCTTCCAGATTTCCTGTAAGCCGCCGATGGGGATTTTTCCCTTCAGCTTCTTTGGCTTGGATTGCGAGCTCAGAAGAATTTTTTAAACCTCTGGCCCCTGTTTTATCAACATTTAAGCTGCGTACATCATATGGCGATTTGGGCAATCAGAATGCAGATTCCGATCCATATTTACGTGACTTTGGCTACATACAAACTTTACCGACAGATCCTTCCAATTATTTGATCGGTGGCACAAGACAGCAAGTTATTACCGGGGCACCAAGATTGTATGTTGATCCTAATACCTATACATGGGAGCGGGTTTCTACGCTTAATATGGGTACGGATTTAGGTTTTTTTAATGATAAATTGTCATTCACTTTTGATTATTTCATACGCAATACAACTGGCATGCTTGTTCGTGGTCAGGAATTACCAGGAGTACTTGGTACAGACGTGCCAAAACAAAATGCTGCCGATCTTAGGACAAAGGGGTGGGAGCTGTCTGTTACCTATAGAGATAGGTTTGATTTAGGTTCAAAACCGTTTAGTTTCGAAACTAAATTCTTTGTTTCCGATTCCCGTTCTGAGATTACTAAATTTGAGAACAAACAAAACTTATTATCTACTTACCGTGTAGGACAGACAATAGGTGAGATTTGGGGACTACAGAATGATGGGCTTTTCCAGAATAAGGCTGAAATAGATGCGCTTGATGAATCAAGTATAATTCCATGGGGTGCTCTTGAGATTATTCAGGGATGGCCTAAATACAAGGATCTGGATGGAAACAAAAAAATAGAACAGGGATTAAGTGCAGATGATCCAAAAGACCTTAAAATTATTGGTAATAGCACTGACAGATACAGTGTTGGTGCTAATCTGAATATGGATTGGAATGGATTTGATCTTTCAGTATTCCTTCAGGGTGTATTGAAAAGAGATTTTTATCCTCATCATTATTTGTTCTGGGGGCCTTATCAACAACCTTATGCAAATGTATACCCTTGGAATCTTGATTTTTACAGGGCGACAGGAGATTCCCCCGAACAAAGAGCAAAGCATTCGGCTTCTTATATAGCTGCAGGCTTAGCTGATGCGAATCCTAATTCTTATTATCCAGTTATGCAGTCGTGGCTAGCGGATGCTAATTATGGTTCAGGGTTAGATATTCCACAAACTAAATACTTGCTTAATGGTGCTTATCTAAGAATAAAAAATGTTTCATTGGGTTATACCTTGCCTGCTAAGTTTACCAATCGCTTTAAGGTTAGTCGCCTTCGTGTATTTGTTACTGGCGAGAATCTTTATGAATTCTCTGCCATTAAAAAATATATTGATCCTGAAGCAGTAAACCAAGGATCGAGTGCATGGGCGTATCCATATCAAAGAAGATATGCAGTTGGTTTAAATCTGGACTTTTAATAATTAGGGAGTTAACAATCATTTAAAAATCAGTTATGAAAAAGAATATATACATCCTGCTGGCAACAATTGCAGTTTTTACTGTTGCTTGCAAAAAGGGTAACCTGGATCGTTTTCCGCAAACAGAGATATCACCAAGTCTTTTCTTTAATACAGAGGAAGATCTTGCTCTATATGTAAATGGATTATTATTAATGCCCAATAGGGACAGTTATCTGAATGATCAAAGTAGTGACAATGTCGCAACTACTGCCGCTGTAGAAATAAAGAATATAATGGCAGGTAATGCCAATGCGCAAAATATAACCGGTGGGTGGAGTTGGACCAGACTAAGAGATATCAACTACTTTCTGGAAAACTACAATAAAGCAAAGGTTACCAGCGAAATAAAAAACCATTACATTGGCTTAGCAAAGTACTATCGTGCACAATTTTATCTGGATAAAGTAAAGCGTTTTTCTAATGTACCTTGGTATTCTGGCACATTAAATCCAGATGATAAGGAATTATTTAAACCAAGCGATACACGTGCACTGGTTATGGATAGCGTAATGGCTGATCTTGATTTTGCCTATAAGAATGTTAGAGAAAGTGTACCTTCCGGAACTCCAGGAAAGTGGGCAGTAGCTGTATTTTATTCACGAGCAGCTCTTTACGAAGGAACTTACCGCAAGTACCATTCAGAGCTTAATTTAAAAGCAACCGCAAATACCTTTCTGGAAACTACTGTTAAGATAACTGGGGAAGTAATTGCGTCTAAAAAATTCTCAATTTTTAGTAAGGGATTACCAAATCAGGATTATGCAACTTTGTTTTCAAGTCAGGATTTGACTACTAACCCCGAGGTGATTTTAGCCAATGTTTTTGATATGGATAAAAAAATAAGCCAAAACGTAAATTCTGTAGTATTTGGGGATTATGAACAGGCACCTGCAAGAGACCTTATCCAAACCTATTTAATGAAGGATGGAAGCCGTTTTACTGCCATTGCTAATTATGATAAGGCCAGTTTTGTTAAGGAGTTCGAAAACCGTGATCCGCGCCTGGCTCAAACAATGGTTTATCCCGGTTGGATTAGAGTTCCAGACGCGCAGCCTTATGTTCAAAAACTAAATAAAAATTTTACGGGCTATCATCAACTAAAAGGATATGTAAACAGTACTGATCAGACAATTTTAAATGGCGTTGATTTTCCTGTCTATCGTTATGCAGAGGTACTGTTAACCTATGCAGAAGCGTTGGCTGAATTGGGTACACTTAACCAATCGCAGTTAGATGAGTCTGTTAACCTGATTAGAAGAAGAGTTGGCATGCCTGATCTTAATTTAGCACAGGCAAATGCATCTCCCGATCCATTATTGCAACAACAGTTTGATAATATTGAATCGAACCAGGGAGTAATTCTGGAAATCAGAAGAGAGCGTAGGGTTGAGTTTGCTTTTGAAAACAGTAGGTACGACGATCTGATGAGGTGGAAAGCAGGGAAATTATTGACCAAAAGCCCGGAAGGAATGTATTTTCCAGGTTTAGGCAAGTATGATTTAACGGGAGATGGAGTTGAAGATATTATTTTGATTGATAAGTCTGTTACCATTCCGGCAGAAGACAAGAAAGAAAAAAATTCATTAGGAGTAGTGCTTACCTATTATCGTACTGGTGAGATAGGAGCCGATGCTACTGTATATCTGAAAAATGGTGCCAATGGAGGAGCGATCGTAACTGAAAATGTTACCCGTAAGTTTGAGGATCCGAAATATTATTATCGTCCTATTCCTCAGCAACAGATTATATTAAATTCGAACCTAAAACAAGTATTTGGGTGGTAATGACCAATATGCCAATTTAGAAATAAAAACAAGATGACAACACTGAAAAGAAGATCTTTACTAAAGGCAGCAGGACTAGCTGTTGGCGCCGTAGCAACCAGCGGCCTGTCTGCCTTTGCTTCCAATCCGGAAAAGCAGGATAAGAAAACCAAAAAACTGGCTCTTTCTGTTGCTCATATAACCGATGTGCATATTGGAGAAGGTGAAAATGCCCCCGAACGGTTTAAAAAATGCTTAAAACATATAATTACTAAGCACAAACCAGATTTCTTTTTGAATGGTGGTGATTCTATTGGTGATGCATCCTACGATAATGTTGTATATGATCAGGTAATTAAGCAATGGAGTATTTGGGACGATTGCATAAAAACATTGGATAAATATGAAGTTCACAGCTGCATTGGTAACCACGATTCATGGTGGAAGGCTCCATCTAAAGAGCATGAAATGTATGGGAAAGACTATGTGGTTAAACGCTTGAAGATTCCTAACAGATATTACAGCTTTTCAAAAAAGAACTGGCATTTTATTGTACTTGATGGTAACAATGCCAATATCTCACTAGATCAGGAACAATACGAATGGTTGGAGAAAGAATTGGAGAAATTACCGGCATCTACACCAACATTGCTAATGTCGCATTATCCAATTTTAGGAACTACTCAGGTTCTTGTAGGTGGGGGTCACTCCGATTGTAAGAAGCTAAAAGACCTGTTTCAGAAGCATCGCGATAAAGTAAGAGTTTGCTTAAGCGGGCATAATCACTTATCAGATAATACTCATTATAATGATGTTTTGTATTGCTGCAATGGAGCAATGAGTGGCTTTTGGTGGGGTATAGGCGATGCTGAATCTGCCGGCCCTGGTTGTTATTTAGAAACCCCTCCCGGTTATGCAATGCTGAATCTATATGAAGATGGAACAGTTGAAAACGAATATTTTCCACACACTTATTAACAAACTATGAGAATCCCATTTATTTTAACAATCTGCTTTTTCTTATCGGTAGCAACCAATGCCCAGCAGAGAGAACAAAAAGTGGTTTACATTATTGCTGATGGCATTCCTGCCGATGTAATTGAAACCCAAAATCTTCCCAATTTTAAGAAGATCATACAAGCAGGGTCTTATTCCCGGATGTATGTTGGGGGTGGCAAAGGTACTTACAATGAAACCCCTACCATATCTGCCGTTGGTTATAACAGCTTGCTAACCGGCACCTGGGTAAATAAGCACAATGTGCCCGACAATGATATTAAGGAGCCTAATTATAACTATCAGAACATATTCAGGTTGTTTAAAGCCCAATATCCAAATAAGAAATCTGCTATTTTCTCTAGCTGGACAGATAACCGTACCAAATTACTTGGCCATAATTTACCGGAAGCGGGAAACCTAAAGGTTGATTATTTTTTTGATGGCTATGAACTAGATACCGTTCGCTTTAAGCATGATAAAAACGCAGATTATATGCACCGTATTGATGAACAGGTAATTGCTGATGCATCGAATACCATTCATGATAAAGCGCCTGATCTTTCCTGGATTTATCTGGAATATACAGATGATATGGGGCATGCACATGGCGATAGTCCTGAATTCTATAATGCTGTAGCGATGCTGGATAAGCAGGTAGGTAAAGTTTGGGAGGCAATAAGCTATCGTCAGAAAAACTTTAAAGAAGACTGGTTAATTGTTATCACAACGGATCATGGTCGTGATGAAAAAAGTGGAAAAGGACATGGTGGACAATCCGACAGGCAAAGATCAACCTGGATGGTAAGCAATTATAAAAACCTAAACACTTATGGTCAATATTTTGATCTTGGCGTAGTTGACATAATGCCTTCAATAGCCAATTATTTAAATGTAAAACTGCCTGACAGTGTAGCACAAGAAGTAGATGGCACTTCTTTCATTGGTCCGGTATCTATTGCAGCGCTTAAAACAATCTTTACTCAGAATCATATTGATATCAGCTGGAAAGCCTTGCAAAAAACCGGAAAGGTTAAAATATGGCTGGCAACAACAAATAATTTTAAAACAGAAGGAAAAGATACTTATCATCTTTTAGGTGAAACAGATCTTAGTCAGCAGCATTTTTTTGCCGATGTTAAAGCTTATCCATCAGAGTTTTATAAGGTTGTTATTCAGGCTAAAGATAATACCCTTAACAAAAAGATAATACCCTTAACAAATGGGTAGTCCTTTCTCCGGCAAAATAGATACGATAAGCAATGGTAAAATTACAAGTCTAACTTGTAATTTTACCATTATGAATTCACCAGAAGCATTATTAATAAAGCAAGCAAGATTAGATTCAAACAACTGCATCGCAAAAAAGGATGTAGACGGAGTATCTAAATATTGGCTTGACGATTTTGTACAAATCGCTGGCGACGGTAGCCATACCATTGGCAAAGCCGAAATTGCTGCCGACTGGAAATACATGTTTTCCAAAAGCAGTCCGCTTTTTGAGCGCATCCCCGAAACAATTGTGATCAGTAAAAGTGGCGATCTGGCATGGGAAAACGGGAAATGGAATTACAAAAATGACAAGTATCATGGTAATTATGCCGCAATGTGGCGTAAGATAAAAGGAAAATGGCTTACACAAAGCGAACTTTATGTTTCACTAAACTAGTTTGGTTATAGCATAAATTAATCCCGAGTCATTAACTTAGAGCACATAACCCAATAGATATGAAGATAGCTGTTTTTAGTACTTACCGATATGATGAAGAATTTTTAAGCCGATTCAATACCGGTCATGAGTTATCTTTTTTTACAGTTGCCTTAACGGAAGAAACCGTTAAGCTAGCCGAAGGTTTCGATGCAATATGCATTTTTGTAAATGATCGTGTTGATTCTGAGATCATAAAGACCCTGCATAAAGGAGGAATAAAACTAATTGTTTTGCGCTGTGCTGGCTTCAATAATGTGGCAATTGAAACAGCAAATGAATTGGGTATTCCTGTTTTAAGAGTCCCTGCCTATTCGCCAGAGGCAGTGGCAGAACATGCGATAGCCCTAATTCTTACCCTGAACCGTAAAACACATAAAGCTTATAACCGGATTCGTGAAGGTAATTTCTCCCTGGAGAAACTCATGGGTTTTAATTTACATAGACACAAGGTAGCCGTAATAGGCACTGGAAACATAGGTAAGGCTTTTTGTAGAATCTTAAAAGGTTTTGGTTGTTTAATAAGCGCATATGATCCTTATCCATCTACAGAACTTCAGGACCTTGGCGTTAAATATGGTACTTTACAGGAAACATTAAATGATGCGGATATTGTAGCGCTTCATTGTCCGCTTACCGAAACAACCAAACATTTGATCAACAAGGAAACCCTTAAACTTTTTAAAGAGGGTGCAATGCTGATCAATACGAGCAGGGGAGGTCTGATCGATACAAAAGCAGTTATCAAAGCTTTAAAGACCGGACAACTTGGGTATTTGGGCCTTGATGTTTATGAGCAGGAAAGCACCTTGTTTTTTCACGACCACTCAGAAAATGTTATTCAGGATGATCTGATTACCCGTCTTATCTCTTTCCCCAATGTACTAATTACTTCTCATCAAGGCTTTTTTACCAAAGAAGCGATGGAAGAAATAGCTCAAATTACATTTAAAAATATAGATGCATTTTCGAAAGGAGAAGAATTGGTAAACCGTGTAAAATAGAGATTTTACAAACGCATGCCCCTTAAAAATTCATCAACCTGCATGCGTTTTTTGCCTTCATACTGTAGATCAGTGAATTTGATAAAACCATCTCTGGCGGCAAACTTTAAATAAGTTTTGCCATCAGATAAAAAACTTCCAGGCGAGATACCAGGTTCTTTTTCTTCAAACTCTGCTTTAAACACCTTAAGGGTTTTATCATTTAGTTTAGTAAAAGCAGTAGGGTAAGGGCTTAATCCACGAATCAGGTTGTATATTTTATCGCCAGACAGGTTCCAATCTATTAAACAATGTTCTTTGAATATCTTTGGCGCATGTTTCAGCTCATCACTTTGTGGTTGAGGCTGCTCTGTATAGTTGCCGGCTTCTATAGCCTTTACGGTCTTCACCAGCAATCCTGCGCCTACATTCATTAACTTATCGTGTAAATCTCCCGCAGTGTCATCATTATTGATCGATACGCCTTCAGAAAATATTACATCACCTGTATCAATTTCATGTTTCAAAAAGAATGTAGTAACGCCACTTTCTTTTTCTCCATTAATGATCGCATGATTTATCGGAGCCGCTCCACGATATTGCGGCAGCAAAGATGCATGAAGGTTAATCGTTCCCTTTGCCGGCATATTCCATACCATTTCAGGCAACATTCTAAAAGCTACTACTACCTGTAAATCGGCATTTAGGCTTTTTAGTTCATCAATAAACAAAGGGTCTTTTAGTTTTAAGGGCTGCAATACCTTTATCCCCTTTGATACTGCATACTGTTTAACAGCACTTTCATGAAGTTTTTGTCCGCGACCAGCGGGCTTATCTGCTGCAGTAACCACACCAACAACATCAAATCCGGCTTCAACTAAAGCATTTAAAGAAGCAACTGCAAAATCGGGCGTACCCATAAAAACTATTTTCATCAACCAGTGTTTTAGGTGGCAAAATAACTAAAAAATTAGCGCATATAAAGCTAATGCCTGCTATTCTTTAGGGGCTTTTTTTACGGAATGAACGGGTTGTTCGCTTTCTTCCCTTTTCTTGGCAGGGTTCTTAAAGTTTGCCTCTTCCTTGTTATAATCCTTATCCTCAGGCTTTTTTACAGCCTTATTTCCAGCAGGAACCTTGTCTTTAGAAACTTCTTCTCTGAAGTTACTACTTGGCTTTTCATTTTTCTTTTTAGGTTCGCTATTCATATCCAAAGTCTTTAATAGCTGCCATTAGCGGCTGCTTATGGATATAACAAGTATTTTTTGCGCATTGTTTTGTAATTACTTAATCCCGGCTCCCAGCTTGCCCTTATTTCTTCTTCAGATTTACCGGCAATAATCTGCGCCCTAAAGCTCGAAACGCCAATAAGCTTTTCAATAGTGCCCATTTGTTTGCTCAATTTAGAGTTAAAGAAATCTGCTTTGTTTGGAGATGCCTTGTATAACTCAATTAACCAGCTCAGTTTTATTTTCTTTTCCTTTCTAAACTCATTTACATCGTATTCCCTAAGATCCAACCCATAACAAAGCTGGTTCATAAACAATGGAGATTCAGACATCCCTTTAATGCTTTTTGGGGTAAACGAAAAGGTGTATTTATCCTTTAAAAAAGGAGAACCCACTATAGTAAATGGAAACATAGTGCCGCGCCCATGGTTTAAATAAGTGCCCTCAAATAAGCAGGTAGTAGGGTATAGTAAAATCGACTGCGCAGTATTTAAGTTTGGTGATGGTTTTATCGGGAGTTCATAAGGAGTATCATGCGTATAGTTGGCAACCTTAATTACTTTGATCTTGCATTTCAATTTATTATCAAGCCAGCCTTCTCCATTTAGCATTTGAGCGTATTCGCCTACAGTTAATCCATGTACAACTGGAATAGGTTTTAAACCAATACCCGATTTGTGCTGCGGCTCCAATATAGGCCCATCAATGTAAAAACCATTAGGATTTGGTCTGTCAAGAATCAATACTTCTTTTTTATTAGCGGCACAGGCTTCCATTACATGTTGCAAAGTATTTATGTAAGTATAAAAACGAACACCAACGTCCTGAATATCGAATATCATCACATCAATATCAGCTAAATCTGCAGCTGTAGGGGCCGAGTGTTTTCCATATAATGAAACCACTTTAATGCCTGTTTTTTTATCAATTTCATCATCAACGCTAGTACCATTGCTGGCATCGCCTCTAAAACCATGCTCGGGTCCAAATATCTTAACCACTTTCACACCAAGCGCAAGTAGGCTATCAACCGTTGTTTCTTTTCCAATAATGGAGGTTGGGTTTACCACCATACCTACTCGTTTTCCTTTTAGATAAGGCACATACAATTCTGTTTGTTCTGCACCAGTACGTAGCTCCTCTGCTTTGGGCTTGTCAAAGTTTTCGGCTTTCACCTTATATGGATTTGGCACCGCAGGGTTAAGTGCTATTTTGGTCGATGATCCACAAGCCTGAAGAGAAAGCGTAAGCAATGCAGTACTTAAGATATGTATAATGGATGATGTCATTTAGTAACTTTTTCTAACTAATAAAAAAACGAGACAAAAAATAAATGAGTTGTTTAGGTAACGTTAACTTTTGAAGAACCCTAACTCTATAAAGTTAAAGGTAATAAAAAATGGTTGATTAGAGACCTCATTGTATATTTCGGTTCAGCTTACATGTTACCAATGGCTGATCATAAATTCAAAGCATGCAAAAAAGGCGCCCGGGACGGATGGCCCGGGCGGTAGTACTATTCAGCAGCAGCCTGCTCGTTGATCGCACCAACAGCGATTTCGGTCAGAGCTACATCAGTTGCTTTTTCATTATCCAGGGTGAACTGCAGCAGTTCAGCCACATCACTGTGTCCCATGTTCTGTGCGAAGACCACCAAGGTGCCATAAGTTGCGATCTCATAATGCTCGACCTTTTGCGCTGCCAGAATCAGTCCTGCGTCGCGGATCAGTGTTCCGGCGTCAGTATCTTCGATGATGCTGTTTGCCTCTTTAAGTAATCCTTCCATCGCATCACATTTTTTTGCCTGTGCTTTTTCGTCAAGCAGAGCAAAAACCTGTTCCAGAGTTGCGATATGAGTGTTGGTTTCCTCAGCATGCTTTTCAAATGCTGCGGCAAGTTCAGGACTCGTGGCTGCTTTTTTCATTTTTGGGAGGGCTTTAACCAGGTGCTTTTCCGCCCAGTAAATGTCTTTCAATTCATCCACGAAGAATTCATGAAATTCAGAATCTTCCATTTTTCCTGTTTTCGGAGTTACCGCTTTTTTAGCTGTTGTTTTTGTAGTTGCCATGATGATGTTTTTTATGGGTTAAATGTATGTTCTTAACACTAAAGAGATAACTTTGTTTAATTTATTTTGTATTTTTATAAACAAAATGTACAGATAATATTGCCCAGGGCTATTATTCAATCATATTAAGCCATTTTTTATTTTTTTTGAAGTCCATGCTTAAAACCTTTTATCCCTGCCACTGTTAATAGCGTTATTTACATAAGCTATGAAAACAATTAAACCTAAATTCAATCAAAATGGAACCATTCAACATAAAGATCAGCCATGGTAGTCGGCAGCTTACTTTAACCATTCTTCCATTGGAGGATGATGTATTTAAAATCATTTATTACAACGGAATTCTGGGTGGAGTTAAAAAGCAGGGAAAACAGTGGGAACTACTTTCTTTAGATGAAGTTGCAGGCGAGGACCTGCCTTTTTATGAACCAAAACATGGAGAAGACCGTATCGAAATAGAGCTCACTGAACAAATTGCAGACCGCATCGGTGTAGAGATTGAGCTTCATTTGGAGGAGTAGCAGTAAACCTGCTTAGTTAAAAATACTTTTTATGAAGTCCTACTTAGCAAATTATTATTCAGGAACCAGTGGCTTATTGCTGCCGGTTCGCAATAAACTTTTCTATCCGGAGGAATTTAAAGATAAAAGTAGATTATGTTTCTACAGTTCGATCATGAACAGTATAGAAGTCAACAGCTCTTTTTACAAAGTTCCGATGGCTTCTACGGTGAAGAAATGGGCTGAGGATGTACCCGAAACATTCAGATTTACTTTTAAACTTTCCAAAGAGATTACTCACAACAAGGAGCTGGCTTTTGATCCGCAGGCGGTAAGTGCTTTTATGGAAGTTATCTCATTTGTGGGGGATAAAAGAGGTTGTGTTTTGGTCCAGTTTCCGCCGAGTGTGCGAATAGGTAATTTAAAGCAGCTGGAGCTCCTAATGAGTGTCCTGCGTAAAAGTGATCCGCATTACACCTGGAACATCGCTCTGGAATTCCGGCACGTTTCCCTTTATAGTGATGTAGTATACAGGCTACTGGAAGATTACCGAATGGCGATGGTGATCCAAGATAAGCCGCCAGCGGTAACACCCATGATGGAAAGCGAGCTTCCTTTCGTATACCTGCGCTTTCATGGACCGGGAGGCAGTTATAGGGGAAGTTATGAGGATGAGCTGCTTTATGAGTATGCAAGCTACATTAATGATTGGATTTCAGAAGGAAAAACCGTGTACAGCTATTTTAACAACACCATGGGAGAAGCGATAAGTAACCTGTTTACGCTTAGTGATCTGGTGGGGACTCTGGCTCTGAATAACAATTGATCGATGTAGTCTGTTTAAGCGACATCACTTCATCCCATCCTTACTACGTGTTTGGTGTATTGCAAACAATATGGGTGTTTAACTGTTTTTCATTAATATTTTAACAAAGAGAGTAAGATATGCTTTGGTAAAGCGTGAAATCTCCGGGGATTGTAACTGGTATTATGGGTTAAGAAACGCGAATTAAGCGAATTAAAAGGATGAGGCTTAAGGCAACTAGCTAATCCTGAAATTTAATAATTATTTGATAGATTTAGAAAAGTGTCCGATTATAATGACTAAGAAAATAAATAAACTGCAGGATCAGAAAAAAGCAGGGCTACTGCCGAAATCACGAACAGGAATTAATGGTTTGGACGAGATAACCGAGGGTGGTCTTCCAGTTGGCAGACCTACCTTGATATGCGGCTCGGCTGGGTGTGGTAAAACGCTTATGTCTATAGAATTTATTGTGCGGGGGGCGTTAATTTACAATGAGCCAGGTGTATTTATGGCATTTGAAGAGAAAGCAGATGAGTTGGCCGTGAACGTTGCTTCCCTGGGCTTTGATTTGAATCAGTTGATTGAAGATAAGCTGATCAGAATAGACCACGTTCATATTGAAAGGAGCGAAATTGAAGAGACGGGTGAATATGATCTCGAGGGCCTTTTCATTAGGCTCGGTTATGCGATAGACAGTATAGGTGCAAAGCGCGTTGTATTAGATACCATTGAAAATCTTTTTGCAGGATTAGACAACCAAACTGTATTAAGGTCTGAAATCCGCAGACTCTTCCAGTGGTTAAAAGAAAAAGGTGTTACTGCAATCATTACTGGTGAGCGAGGTGACAACTCTTTAACCCGGCAGGGCTTAGAGGAATATGTATCTGACTGTGTAATTCTGTTAGAGAACAGGATCAGTAACCAGATTTCAACGCGGTTGCTGAGAATCGTTAAATATCGCGGTTCTGTACATGGTACTAATGAATATCCCTTTTTAATTGACGAAGACGGCATTTCTGTACTGCCCGTCACTTCCTTACAACTGGATTCCGCAGTTTCTACAGAATCGATCTCTTCAGGGATCGCCAGCCTTGATACAATGCTGGGCGGCGCTGGATTTTACAAGGGAAGCAGCATCCTGATTTCCGGCACTGCCGGTACAGGTAAAACCAGTATTGCATCTTCGTTTGCAAACGCCAATTGTTTGGATGGTAAAAAATGCATCTATTTTGCTTTTGAAGAGTCACCTCATCAAATCATTAGAAATATGCGTTCTATTGGCATTGATTTGAATAACCATATAAAATCTGGCCTCCTGGAATTCCATGCTTCCAGGCCAACCTTACATGGGCTAGAGATGCATCTGGTCGCTATCCATAAGAATATTAAACGGTTTAAACCTGATATTGTGGTCCTTGATCCGGTTACCAATCTTATTACTGTAGGATCAGTAAGTGAAGTAAAGTCTATGTTGATCAGGTTGGTGGATTACCTGCAAAACGAGGGTATCACGGTAATGTTTACCGCACTTTCCTTAAATAACACTTTCAATGAGCAGACAGATGAGGGAATATCTTCTTTAGTAGACGCCTGGCTGCTCATCCGGGATATTGAGTCAAATGGCGAGCGCAACCGTGGTTTATATGTGATGAAATCGAGAGGTATGGGACACTCTAACCAGATCAGGGAATTTATCATCGCAGACGAAGGTCTGGAGTTGGTAGATGTTTACCTGGGTCCAGATGGTGTTCTGGTCGGTTCGGCAAGAGAAGCACATATTTTACGTGAGCAAACGGGACAGGCCCTGCACGGTCAGGCGGTTAGTCGTAAAGATCGTGAAATTAGCAGAAAACGTAAGTTGCTGGAAGCGAAGATCGCCGGATTGCAGACCGAATTCGAATCTGTGGAAGAGGAACTAAACAAGGTATATCTTGAAGAAGAATTGAAACATAAAATACAAGAAGATAACCGAAGGGAGATGATTGAAAAACGCAAGAGCATTAAAGCAAAGAAATAATGGGGACGACGGAACAAACCTGGGAATTAAGGCTGTACATCGCCGGTAAGACACCAAAGTCTGTAAGTGCGCTAAGCAATCTTAAGAAGTATTGTGAAGAACATTTACATGGCAAATATAAAATAGAAGTGATCGATTTGCTAGAGAAGCCACAATTGGCCGAAGGCGACCAGATTTTTGCCGTGCCAACCCTGGTAAGAAAAGTTCCGGTGCCGATCCGTAAAATTATCGGGGATCTCAGTAATGAGGAGAAAGTTCTTGTCGGTTTAAATATCATCTCTGTAAAATCGAGTGTGGATGTCAAATAGCTCACAATATCGACTGGTGCTGTTTATTTCTGGCGCGTCGCCGAATTCTGTGCGCGCATTAAATAACCTCAAGCAAATTTGCGAAATACACCTTAAAGGAAATTATAAACTGGAAGTGGTGGATGTATATCAGCAACCGGAGCTAGCAAAGCAAGAGCAGATCATTGCCCTCCCCACTTTAATCAGAAAAAATCCGACCCCCACGCGGCATTTGATAGGCGACATGTCTGATCGGGCCAGAGTTTTGCGCGGACTGGGCATTAATCCCTCAGATATAGCGATCTAAATAGTTATGCAGTACGAAAATACAAAGGAGCAACTGGAAGCCGAATTGGCGGAATTACGGCATCAACTGGAGGAAGCCACTGACACGATAGAGGCCATCAGAACTGGAATGGTAGATGCCCTAGTGGTGCAGGGCACATCCGGCCATCAGATCTATACACTTAAAAGTGCCGACCGTACCTTTAGGGTCTTAATCGAAAAAATGCAGCAGGGAGCGGTTACACTGAACAGTTCGGGTGTCATACTTTACTGCAATAGCTATTTTGCGGACATGTGTGCCATAACCTTGGATGAGATTATCGGAAGGCACTTTGATGAATTTATCGGTGGGTATACCGCTGAAAAATTAAGCATTGTTTTATCCGCTGAAGGGCTGCGTGATTATAAAACCAAAGAAGTCCTAACTACAAATAGTGGTAAAGAAATGCCCGTTCAGCTTTCATTTACCAATCTCGATATGGAAGATGGTACGGCCTTAAGCATCATTTGTACAGATTTGACACAGCAGATAGAGGCTCAAAATAAAGCTGCAGATTTAACGGCCAAGACCGAAATGATTAAGCGAAAAGATGAATTTATCAGCATTGCCAGTCATGAACTCAAAACACCCATGACCAGTTTGAAGGCGTATTTACAATTAATCTCCAGGTACAGTAATGACAGTATCCCCGACCAGTTCACCATGCTAATCACTAAGGCTTCTGGTTCTTTAAATAAACTGGAGATATTAGTGAACGACCTGCTGGATGTGAGTAAGATACAAGCGGGCAAACTAAACTTCAGTAAAACCAAAGTTGAGATAAGCTTCCTTGTGAGAACATGCATTGAAAATGCTGGTTATATGTTTCCTGATTTTAAACTGAGACTCGACGCTGAAGGTGATTTTTTTGTATTGGGCAATCAGGAGCGGTTGGAACAGGTAGTGATGAATATGATCAGCAACGCCGTGAAATATTCTCCTGAAAATCGGAATGCTCTTATTAAGGTCTCCGCGGATGGCGATATGGTCAGAATTGCCGTTACGGATTACGGTATTGGTATGACTGAGCTGCAGCTCGGGAAAATTTTTGATCGTTTTTATCGCGTGGATGAAGCCAGTGTTCTGGCAGGGGGCTTAGGAATGGGCCTTTATATCTCCGAGGAAATTGTAAAGTCTCATGAGGGAGAAATGGGAGTTGTCAGTAACCTCGGCAAAGGGTCAACCTTCTATGTATTGTTACCATCAATAAGTTAAGCAAGGTGTTCGGAATGATCAAGAACATTAACAAAATGCAAACATTTACGGGGGGGGCTTGTTAACCAAAGAACAAAGCCAAAAATTATGAATAGCATTAATCAAAACCAGCCGGAAGAAAATTACGAAAACTTGAATAACAAGGACGCAGTGGAAAAAATCAGAGAACTCATTGCGGAGTCGGACATTTGTTTTTTCTGTACAAAGGCGGAAACAGGGCCTTCTATGGGGGTTCGGCCAATGAGTATACAGCAAGTAGAAGATAACGGAGACCTTTGGTTGGTTAGTGCCAATGATAGTCATACCAATCTGGAAATTAAGATGGCGCCTGAAGTAAAGCTCTACTTTAAAGGCTCCAAATATTCGGACTTCCTGTATTTAACCGGTACAGCAACCATTCATGATGATAAGGCAAAAATCAAGGCGCTCTGGAAGCCGCTCATGAAAACCTGGTTTACAGAAGGAGAAAATGATCCTAGGATATCATTAATTAAAGTAAGTCCTGGTGATGGTTATTATTGGGGTACAAAAAACGGCAACTTGGTTGCAGGCGTTAAAATGCTGATCGGTGCCGCAATAGGTAAGACATTAGACGATTCCATAGAAGGCCAGCTCAAAGTATAAAATCACATTTTTGCTGTAGCGGATTTTGTCTCTATTGGTGTTATGCGCTTTAAAATCAAGGATAATATGCCTGCATATGCGACATAGCCCACAAAAATAAAATAACCGGGTTGCAGCGAGGTGTTGTTTTGCGTTACAGTGGATAAGACCTCTTCATGTATATTCAGGTTCGAGAGCTGACTCTTTAAGATTCCGTTCAAGCCAATATAGGTCATTGCAATACCGACAACCATGACATCGGCCATGTCCCATTTACCCAAGTCAAAAGCCAAGTACCTGACCACGTTATTCTCTGCATATTTATCTTTGCCCCATATCTGGATGCCCTTTCCAATCATTCGCAGTACAGGGAGGATGACAACAAATAACAGAATCAATATGCCAACCAATATTGCGTCCGGCTTTGGCTGATCAATTAGTGCCTTTATGATGCCTAGTATACTCTTGCTCTGAAAAAATAGGACCTGGTTTTGAAAAGCTAATTTCTCCCCAAGAAGCGTAAAATTAAGCGATTGGATGCGGGCGTCAACTTCTATGATCGTAGCGGTGATACCCACCAGCAGGAGGATAAAAGCAAATAAAAGGCAGAGGATATAAAGCGGAGTATGAAGGCTTACCTGTTTTTTCATCAATAGCCAAAGGCAAAGGGCCAATAAGACGCAGCCAACCATCGCGTATGCATAATTGTAAGTTTGTTTACGTATTGTGATCAGCTTTGAATTGATCGTTTTTTCAAAATCTCCTGCATTTGAAACGCGGTATTTACTGTAGATATGACTGCTAACCGTAGCACTGGCTGGCTTGGTATTGTCGTAGGTTTCCTTCTCCAACTGATCTACTTTACTGGTCACGATACTTTTGAGCCTTTTCTTACTTGCTGGTCTGTTGATCCTGTTCACAATGGTACTGGCAAATGAGGGTACCTGTGCATGAAGGTCATCGGTGTCCACTAATGCATTGAAGGCCAATTTTTTGAGCTTACCGCCAATACTCTTTTGGGGTTTATTCACTTCGGCTACTGCCTTATTGACAAGACCGTTTAGCTGTTTTTCAACTTTTTCCTGAAGGTCTTTTTTCTGTTCTGCCGTCATGTCGAAGTCACTGATCTTTCCGTCCACCACTTTGGCAATCTTCTCCCGCCACTGATCTACCGAGAAAATGCCAAAGGTAATGTTGTTGGCCACACTATAATCTTCCTTTATCTCTTCTTGATGCTTAGAAAGTGTAGATACCCGGTAACCAAAATAGGCCTCTCCGCAGAGTAGGACACTTAACCCGGCGATAAGCAGGATTTTAAGCAACATCGTTTTTCTAGTGGGCGTCATAAGGAGTAATATATTTTAGTATGGTCGACAAAATAAGCCCGTATAGCACGAAGCTGATGAATATAATGTAGCCTGGCTGCAGCGCAGTATTGTGGGTGGTCAGCACAGTCAGATCGTCACTCTTTATATTCAGGCTCCTTAGTTGACTGTCCAGTAAGCCGTTCAAGCCTATGTATACCATCAGTATCGCAATGACAATAACATCAGCCATGCTCCACTTGCCCGATTGAAAGGCAAAGTACTTGATGATTTTATTCTCAGCAATTTTCCTTTTGCTTAGCAGATGGATTCCGGTAGCGCTCAGCTTCATTACCGGGAACAAGATGCTGAAGACCAGTATCAAAATACCCACCAATACCGAATCTACAGCCGGTTGCGCAATAAGCACTTTTACCACATCAAGAATGCTTTTGCTTTGAAAAAACAGCACCTGGTTTTCAAAGGTGACATGTTCGCCGAGTAACACAAAGTCCAGTGATTTAATGCGTGCGTCAACTTCGATCATGGATGCAGTTAACCCTACCGCAAGCAATATGAATGCAAACATCAGTGACATGATAAAGAGGGTGGCATGCAACTCTACCCGTTTCCTGAATATCCACCACAAGGATAGTACAACCACAATGCAGCCTAGCATGGCGAATGAATAATTGTAAGTTGCTGTCCTGATGCGTGATAGTGATGAGATCAGTTTATCGTTTAATTCTTCAGTTGAATTTACATTATATCTTTTATAGACCTTATCAGTTGCCGCCTTAGTTGCAGCCACCGTACTGTCTAAATATTCCGCACGTTCCAGGGCATCAAACTTTGACATGGCCGTTTTGCTAAGCTGCTTTTTGTTAGCCGGGTTATAAGCCTTTGCAAGTATTTCTGTGGCGAAGCCTGGAACCTGCTCCCGAATTTTGTCTGTATTAACAAAGGTTTTGATAACGAACTTTTTTATTTTACCATCAATGGTTTTCTTAGGTTTATTTACCAGTGCTTCTGCCTTGTCGATCAGTGCGAGAATGATTTGCTCAACCTCTTTCCGTAGTTCTTTCTTCTGTTTTGGAGTCAGGGTAAAATCACGGATCTGGTGATTCACAATGCCAGCTACTTTGTCCCGCCATTGCTCTACGGAAAAAACCCCTAGGGTAATGTTATTCACATCGGAATAATCCTGTTTGATCTCTTCCTGCTGGCCTGAGAGTTTGTGCAGCTGATAGCCAAAATATCCTTCCCCGCATAAAAATATAGCAAGGCCTAGTATGAGCAGCAACCTTGGAACAATTGATCCCTTCTTCAAAATCGTTTTTTCAAGGTCCATCATTTTTTTCTTTTGGTGAACCTTTTAAGCTGCCCCATATGTTCGGTTGGCACATTGTCTCCAAGCAGTTTCCCCCAGGGTTTAAGTCCGTTTATCCTGTCGAATATTATTTTTAGTACCGCGATAACAGGGATCGATAAAAACATACCCGGAACTCCCCATAGGGCTGCCCCTAGCAACACGATCACAATTGATATCAGCGCATTGATCTGAACCTTGGAGGACACGATTCTTGGGACAAGTATGTTATTGTCCAAAAATTGGATAAACGCATATGCGGCAATAATCAGCAGTTGTGTGGTAAAACCATCAGTGGTCAAGGTTGCCATTAATACAGGTAAGGCAATAGCGATGATGCCACCGATATAGGGCAACAGGTTCAGGATAGCCCCGATCACCCCTATAAGAATTGCATTCTGTACACCCAGTATTAACAATGCAGCTGAATTGAGTACGGCAACGATGGAAGTTTCGATGAGCAGCCCTACAATATAGCTCTGGATAGCACCTTTTGTCTCGCTAAGGATTTCAGCCACTTTAGTTTGATTCTCTTCAGAAAAAACTTCATAAAGGAAATTAAGGATAAGTGTTTTATAGAGCATAAGCAGGAAAACATATACCGGGATCAAAAAGATCACGCTTAAAATGCCCATTACGCCTGTAAGCGTTTGGCCGATCATGCCTTTGCTGCTGTTAGCCGCTTCGGTGATCATTTTGGTCTGCTTGCTTGCCGAAAATCCGAAGGATTTTTGGACCCATATCTGAAGATCGTGAAGTAACGTGCTTAATTTGTGCTTGATGGCATCCAGATCATCAAAAAAATGAGTAACCTGGGAGGAAAGAAGATACAGCACGCCAGCCAGCACAATGATTGCAATTAACATGGAGATGATAATGGCGATAATTTTGGGTACTTTTCTTTCCAGCCTGTTAGACAATGGGTTTAGAAGAATGGCAATCAGTCCGGCAAATGCAAGTGGGACAAGAATGTCTCTTAATACTGATAAAATAAAAACTGCGATCACTATGCCTAATAGTATAATCGGGACTTTGATATAAAAGGGGTAGTCTTTTTGCATAGCTGTTGAGTGCTTCCTTCACCTAACAATATTTAACCCAAGTAGTTTTATCAATACTCAATTATTTGTTGCGGATTAGCCATTAAATCATTCCATTAGGTCCCGTGGCTAAAAATGACTATTTCTAACTATTGCAATTGACGATGCGGAGTTCTAACTTCAATATTCTTACTATGGGCAATTGCTGTATTTGGCATTGATTTGCACCAACACTGATATAATACTGATTAATAAAAAAATGCATACAAATTATTTATAGCACTCTGGCTGATACCATTGGCCGCTTTTCAAAATTTGCCTTGTTTTAGCGTTTAACCAAACCGGGAGTTTAATTGATATGGACATTGTTACTGACCTTACAGCAGAAGCTGTTTGTTATATTATCCTCTATCAGGACATTTTAAAAGGCAAAGCCTCCGATCATTTAGATCAAAAGCTGCTGACCAAGAAAAGCTGGTTGAACCTTACTGTTGAAGACATCGAAGTTGAGGAGCTTACACCCAATCAACAGGAGCAGATTAAAGATTTAATCTGGCATAGTCCCGCCATGGAGGACCCGGCAAATCTTTCATATCGTTATTTTACAAGTACTCTAGGTCTTTTACAATGGCTGTCAACTAAAATACCCGGTGAAGATCATCCTGAAAAAAGATTGTTTTCCTGGCTTCCCTTTGTTGGTAAAAAGGAGGAAAATGAAGTGCTGATTCTTTTTCAGCCACCTTTTTTCTGGAGGCAGCAGATCAGGGCCTTGTTATACAATGAACCAAAAGAGCGGATTGCTCTGGTGGAAAAACTTCGTTACATGCCGCTTCAGGTCGTTTCAGTATTGGCAGGAACGGTAACAAGCCCATACCGGATACGACTTTATCAGTTGTATGAATTCTCTGATGAAAGTCCCGAACACCCGATCATTAAAGAACATGGACCAGGTATATTGAGTACCTCTGACAGAAAAGCCTATCTGGGGTGGTGGAAGGGAAAAACGGAGCTGGCCAAAGAATACCTGATTAATGACCGGAAGCTTTTGACAATGCTTAAGGAAGAAAGGGCTTTGCCCTTTGAAACACTTTTCCGCGATGAGTTGGTTGAAATCACAAAAGCCAGAAGAGCAAGAAAAGCAGAATACGATATCGCAAGCAAAAACCCTGCGGAGGATAAAAGAGAAAACACAGACAGCGATGCGTTGGATGATGGGGTCTTTGATCCGATGTGTAAAGCAGGTGAGATGGGCCTGATGGGAATTGCACTTTCCGGTGGTGGAATCCGCTCGGCTACTTTCAATTTGGGCATCTTGCAGCGGCTGGCCAATCTGAATGTCTTGAAAGAATTTGATTATATGTCTACCGTCTCTGGCGGAGGGTATATCGGTGCCTGGTTAAACTCCTGGATCAAGCGATCCGGCTCATTAAGCAAAGTTACTGATCGCCTATGTCCTGATAGATCCGGAGATCCATTGGCCGATGAAGTCCGTCCGGTCCGCTGGCTGCGAATGTTCAGCAACTACCTGTCTCCTAATGTGGGGATTATGTCACCCGATGCTTGGGGATCGGGGATGACCTGGCTTAGAAACACAGTCATCAACCAGGTTGTACTGCTGCTGATCCTGCTGACTGTCTTGTCAGCAATCTCTGATCTGTATGATACCTGGAATCTGCTGAAAGGCAAGGTTACTATGCTTAGTCCAAGAAACATTCTGATTTCCACTTTTGTCATGCTCGCTATTGGGTCGGTACTGGCCGCAATTGCGATGCGTTCTTTTTACCAGAGAGATAAGCAGGCACATAAAGGGGTGCTCAGAAGCATCTGGGAGAAACTGTCGCTTAGCTTCTCCTCACTAACCGAAATAAAAAGAATCATTCCAAATATTTTAGTTGCCTGGGCGAGCATTTGTGCTCTGGCAATCAGCATCTATTTTAATGCGATATACCCATACACTGATGTTTTAATGCGATATACCCATACACTGATG
>NZ_JBFTIZ010000038.1:0-18771 GCF_056395165.1 Pedobacter sp. 10L46_2 | reverse complement strand
GATGATACCGGGCAGCGAAAATGGTTGATGCTGGCACTTTCTTTAGGCGCTTTTCTGGCCTTTTTATGGCTTGCGATTTGGGGTAATTATCATAAACGGGAAGACCTGATCGAGCTGGGTAAAGCCAATGTTAAAGGAAGAACAGAAAATGTGCCCCGGATTTCCAGTCCAACGGTCATTGCCATACTGCTTTCATCGGCAGTGGCCTCTGCATTGTTCGCCTTACTGATAATATTATTCTGGGAATTCGTCGCTTACTTTTACCGTGTTGCGCCTTCATTCACCAAAATTGCACCTCAAAAAATAATGTTGGTATTGGGCGCCCCAATAGTAATGGAAATCTTCTCTGTCGCAGTGATCACCAGGATGGCGCTGATGGGAAATCTGTTTCCAGATTACAGGCGTGAATGGTGGGGCAGGTTAGGAGGTTACATCCACCGTTTCATGCTGCTCTGGATAATTGTAACCTTTGCCTGTTTGATCATGCCTGACCTATGGCCTGAAAAACCCAGTGCAATGATTCCCGTGGCTTGGGGAGGATGGGCCGGCATTATTGGCTGGGGGGTGAAAAAGGCATTTGAATCCAGGGATGAAGAATCCGGTAAGTCTGCGAACATTATCAGTGTACTGATCAAGGTTGTACCCTTTCTGTTTATGATTGGTATTTTGCTGATCGGCTCCTGGATTAACGAGGGGATCAGACATGAGACCAGTGCATATTCAAATGATTTCTACGGGCAAAACCTTTATATTACTGTTATTCTGGCAGCATTGACCTTGGTTTTAAGCTGGCGTGTGGGTGTCAATGAATTCTCTCTGCATCACTTTTACCGCAACCGGCTGATCAGGGCTTTCCTTGGTGCAACCCGTACAAGGGAAGATCGGGTTAAAACGGCCAATCCATTTACCGGGTTTGATACCAACGATGACATCATATTGTCTTCTATGAAAGTAGAAAACGGCTATTTCGGTCCTTTTCCGATCATCAATGCCGCGCTAAACTCAACAGTGGTATCAGCGCTGGACCGTCAGGACCGGATGGCTGAGTCTTTTATCTTTTCTCCATTATATTGCGGCTATGACTTTAGTCCAACCCGCTCATCGACCTATAACATTGACAATGTGTACGAATATGGTTACCGGCCGACTGAAAAGTTTTCCAATAAAAACGGAGGACCCACCCTGGGAACAGCCATGGCTATATCAGGTGCTGCGGTAAGCCCAAACTGGGGATATCATTCCTCTGCAACCATGGCATTTTTAATGACCCTGTTCAATGTACGGCTGGGCTGGTGGATAGGCAATCCAAGGCGTGATCGCTGGAAAATGCAGGATCCGAAACTCGGGTTACTGTACTTGTTGAGAGACTTGGTCGGGAAGTCCGATATAGATATGAAATACGTATGCCTATCAGATGGGGGCCATTTTGACAACATGGGGCTTTATGAACTGGTACGCAGGCGATGTAGTTATATCCTGATAGGAGATGGAGAACAGGATCAGGAAGGAACCTGTGAAGGATTTGCAAATGCAATCAGGCGTTGTCGTATTGATTTTGGTGTTGAGATCAATATTGACCTGAAAAACATTACCAGCAAGTTAAAAGACAGGGATTCGGCACACATTGCAAGAGGCTATATCACCTATCCCGGATATGCGCAGAAGAAAGGAACATTGATTTACATCAAAGCATCACTGACAGGCGATGAACCGGTGGATATCCGCGAATATGCCTTAGCAAATACGGATTTCCCCCACCAATCAACAGGCGACCAGTTTTTTGACGAGGCTCAGTTTGAAAGTTACCGAAAACTGGGCTATCATTCCATAGACGATCTGAAGGAACTATACCTTCCCAATGGATAATCAATAACAAGTCAACCTTCATGTCTTTTATTCATTAAAGAATAAACAGAATATTAATGAAATAAAAAATGCATTTTTGCTACGTTACAATTTATTGCAAGAGGTTGAATACAGAATATTTCATAGCAGGGCGCATAGCAGTAAAATCTGAGCGCACATTCTCAAAACTAATAGTTCGTATTGCTATAGCAGGGGTAATGCTCAGTCTTGCTGTAATGATGCTTTCGGTTGCGATTATTAAAGGCTTTAAAAGCGAGATACAGGAAAAAGTAAGAGGTTACATTGGCGATGTGAGAATCTTTAAGTTTGATCTTAACAATTCATTTGAACTGTCGCCTTTTGTACCTGAACCCGAAACTATAGCCAAGCTTAAAAGCAATCCCGATATCGAATATTTTCAACCCTATGCAACAAAACCAGCCATCATTTCTGCTAATGATGAAGTTGAAGGCATAAATTTTAAAGGCATAGATAAGACCTTTAACTGGGATTATATACGTAAACACCTGGTAAGCGGAACAGTTATAAACTTTGCCGATAGTGCTGCCGCCACCAAGCAGATCATGATCTCTCAATTTACTGCCAACCGCCTTAAACTAAAAACAGGCGACGACTTTATCATGCATTTCGTACAGGATCCTCCTCGCAGGCGACCATTTAAAATAGTCGGAATTTATGATATTGGTGTAGAAGAGATCGACAAAGGCTTTGTAATGGGCGATCTTAATCTGATCCGCCGTTTAAACAACTGGAAGCCTAATGAAATAGGGGGTATAGAGATCAGAATTAAGAATTTTGCTAATCTTAAAACCGTTTCAACAAATATTTACACAGAACTGGAAACAAAGCTGAAGTCAGAATCCGTTCAAGACTATTTTCCGGCAATATTTACCTGGCTATCCCTGTTAGATGTAAACACAAAAATTATCCTTGCATTAATGATGGTAGTAGGCGTAATCAATATGATTACCGCTTTATTAATCATGATACTGGAACGCACCAATATGATCGGTATGCTAAAAACCTTTGGTATGACAGATTTTAGTGTAATGAAAATATTCCTCTATAATGCCCTTTACCTGGTAGGAATTGGAGTAATATTGGGCAATGTTCTGGGGCTTGGCTTAGCCTTTCTGCAAACCCATACCCATATTTTTAAATTAGATCAAACGTCTTATTACCTGGCGTATGTGCCAATTGAAATACAATTTACCGATGTGTTACTGTTAAACATCTCTACAATTGTAATTTGTTTTGTGGTACTTATTATACCTTCGTTATTGGTGAGCAGGATAAGTCCTTTAAAAGCAATCAGGTTTAAATAGAAAGCCAGCCTTGCCTCTTTTTCAATTCAGTAATATGAGCAAGGTGGTGACGGCAATGCCAGTCATACAAACCGGTATTTTCATTAATCTTTATACTTCTGCCATGTTCCGGATGTATAAAATCCCTTTCCAATTCTTCTGCAGTAAGTGAATTTAGTAGAAACACCCATCGCTGATGAAGTCCCTCCAAAATCCTCAGACTCGATTCAACTGGCAACCCCCTGCTATCCGCTAGTTCAGCCCATCTTTCTTCATAATAAGCCTTTATTACAGGGCTATCTTCGGTCAAAGCCCATTTCAGTCTTATCTGGCTGTTCATATGGCTGTCGGCACAATGATGAACCACCTGTCTAACTGTCCAGCCTCCTGGCCTGTAAGGAGTGTCTAGTTGTGCATCACTTAAATGAGCTACCTCTTTCCTTAAAGCTTCAGGAAACGAAGCAATAGTAGCAATATAACCATCCAATAAAGCTTTAGTGATTTGAGCAGGTTGCTCGAACTTTCCAATTGGGTAACGTAATTTTTCTAACTCAGTTGAAGTCATTTTGGTGGTTTATTTATATCTAATGCAAATCATTCACTACTACCAGTAAACTTAACAAATCTGTTTACCGATTTCTTAACAGCCTCTGATTTTGCTTTGTTTAATTCCCTAAAAAGACAAGTCTCAACAACTACAGATTTGCCTTTTATAGTCCTTTTCCATGTCCCCTCAATTATGCCGTCAACAATAATCATTCTGTCGAACACAGGGTTTTTCTTCCTAAACTCACTGGTTAATTTTATCGGATTAAATATTGCAGTGCGATCAATGTATCCCATACCATACTCATCGTAATCAGGCATCAGGAAACTCTTTTGAATCTTTTTAGCTAAAGAAGCATCCAATGCCAACTCTAATGTTTCCCTTTTTAGCAGGTATTCATTACCGTCAAATACCTCTTTGGTAAATACCTTGCTATCAAGCATAGCACCAGCCTTTTTTGCATCGGTAATGGTTAGGCCAGACCACACTGAGAAATCCTTAAGTGTAGCAGGCCCTCTGCTTGTAAAATATCGTTCGGCTAGCAATAATAAAGCCTCATCTTTAGCTATCGAGATCGCAGTTGACGCTCTTTCATCAAATAAAGCATAAGTAAATTGTTTGCCTTCGCGCCTGCCACTACACACCAAACAGTCCATCTCCGCATTCATCATTACATGACCCATTTGTCTGCCATTTAAACTGATCCCATTATTTTGAAACAGATCACTCAACTCAAGTCGGGTAAGGTGATGGCCACCGGTTAATGCCTTACCAATAATATCATTGCATTTATTAAAAAGCTTGCTGTCAAGTTCAAGCTCCCTTTCGTAATAAGCCATGGCTTTACGAATTCTGGGAGCAGTAAGCTCAAGCAACCATCTAATGTCCTCTGGAGTTGCAAAATGCCAGGTAGGGCGAAGCAAGTGAGTCCTTAGTATTTGGCCATCATTAAAGGCTTTTTCTACATCCGCATCGGTAACATTGTTTAACCGCAAACCAATTGCCCATTTCGACATCGCATATTCCTGCGCCTGCATGGCCACCATCCATCTCACGATTTCCTGAGGAGTACTAAACGAAGTTTTGGCAATTTGCTGATTAAAGAGCCGGTAATTAATAATGTCAGAAACATTCATATAGGGATGTGTACGATGTTAATTCTCGCAGGCTAATAAATTAGATTGCCCTAAACGCTGACAACCCCTGCTTGCAGGCACGGCAACCATACCAACAGGCAGATAATTTACTGTTGCAATTGTTTTAGGTACATAAATAACCACTTCCGTTCTGCTATAAGAATGAGGCAGGTATTTAATGTAATAACCATCAGGATGCAAACCCCATATCCCCCTTGGGAAATCTGTATTTGGAGCAGCACTGCCACTAAGCATTGCCAATTGTTCAATTTGATCGTACGATGAATTGGCCTGATATAACAGACCTCTCATTTTGTTCTCAATTTCTACAATGGTCTTGGCAGGCTCAGGTAGGTTGGCAGTTATCTTTAACATCGCTTCGCTTGATAAATAATCCATTATGCTGCTGCTTAAGGCCGACAAATCATTTTTGTTAAGCAATTTAGCGGCTACAAGCTGAAGATCAGGCGAGAGTTTACTGAAGTTAGTTTTTGCAATTATTGCCCATAAAAGCAATTGTACTTTGCTTTGTTCAATCTCTGGATGCTGCTCCCAATTCGCGATAAGCGTTCTGGCAATCGTTTCTTTTGGGCCTGCCAAAGGTGCATACAAGTAGCCGTCGCCATTACCCGGCCCGTGGGTACCTGCTTTTAAGCAAAAACTTTTAAAAGTTCCGGTATAAAAACCCGGTTTTAAAGTAAAGCCCTGTGCCGATGTATAGCTTGAGGTTAAATCACAAAGTTTCTTTTTAACCGAGTCAGCGCCAAAGTCTACAGGCATTGTTTCGGTCTTGTTGCAATCGTCAAAGTTGGTGGTTATAGGGTCACTTTGAAGTAGCTTAAGTTGTTTGTTATTAAGGATGCTACCTGCGGCGTTGTTTAACGCATCTTTTAATTTGCCGAATTGTGCATTGGCATTAACACAACAAACCAGTAATAGCAAGATCAGGATTGGAGAGGTCTTTTTCATATAGATGTAATTTAAGATAGATGGTAAATCTACTATCAAATTTAACAACTATTTCTTGCCACCCAAACTTAATTTCAGGTTCAGACCAGCGGTGTTTATTTTGATGTTTTTGTCGCCATAACCGCGCAGCGAGGGTTTAAAGAAAGGCTCAAAAGTTAACGTGCTGCTTTTTCCAAGCGACTGATTAATCCCTATTGCAAAAATGGCACTATTGGCAAAGTCAAATCCCTTAAAATTGCTTTCTTCAGTTTTTCCTTTAAAGTCTGAATAACTATTTGAATAAGGGTTAAAGCCACTTATGGAACTGGAATATTTTTGATTGAGGTAGGTGCTTGAATTTACGCCTGTAGAAAGATAGTACTTGCCGCTTTTTCCGGGATAAAATTTAACAGCTACAGGAATGTCTATATTAAGAAATCGTGCGTCTAATTTAGTGCCATTTGCCCCAACTACATAACCGTTTATAAGGGCAGCATCTGCTGCACTGCTGGACAAGTTAGATAATGATGAGGGCACGGAGCTCTGATAAGTAATATTGGTTTCACTAATGCCGGCACCCATAGAAAGGTAAACGTTCTTATTGATCCGAATGTTGGCATTGAAACCCGCACCTGCATTTACTTTTACCGGATTATCTGCGTAATAATTTAAAAATGTAGCTGTATAAACATCAAACAATGCATTTTTTTTATCTTCTCTGGCTTTTTTACCAGCCGACGCCAATACAGGTTTATTTTCTTTTTCATTCTCTTTTTGTAAGAACTCAAGTATTGTAGGTTTAGTGGTCTTTACACTATCGGGTTTAACGGCAACAACATTTGCAAGCAGATTGGCGCTATCTCTGCCGGGCTCATTGCTGTTTATGATTGTATCAGTAATACTAACAGGTATTAATTGTTTTTCCTCTAAGTTGGCTGGCGCAATTCCTTTAACGATTTTTGCAGATACAATTTTTTTGTCAAAAGTATTGATCTCTTTATTAGTGGCTTTATCTAAATTACTGTCGGTTTTTTGAGGCGCTATAGGCGTTGCTTTTGCGGTATTATTTTGCTGACTAACATTCTTGAAAGAATCATTATTATTAGTGTTAAATAAGAAAACCCCAGCTAGCAGTAAAGACGCAGCGATGCCAGATAACCAAAGGTACAGCGGCTTATGACTGCTTTTTGAAGGGAAATCTTTTCTAAGTTCTGCCCAGCCATAATCTGCCCCTTCAGTATCAAATTCTTCGAAAACTGCCTTAATATGATTGCTGAATTTATCGTCTAACGTGTTCATATCTTTATAAGGTCACTTTGTATTAATTTTTGCAATGCCTGTTTAGCCCGGGTAAGGTAAGTTCTAGATGAGCTTTCGGGTATATTTAGCATCAGGCCAATCTCTTTATGCGAATAACCATCAATTTCATACAGGTTAAAAACTACATGATGTATTTCCGGAAGTTGTTTCATTAAGTTCAAAATATCAGCTGCCGAGAGTTTTTCAATGGCAGATGGATACATGGTTTGCTGAAATACCTCCGGAATTTCACTATCATGAATGTATTTTAAGTTCTTTCTTTTACTATCGAGAGCAGTATTAACCAATATTTTTCTAAACCAAGGCTTAAATTCTAAATCATCTTTAAAAGTATGGAGTGCGTTAAATGCTTTAATAAAAGCGTCATTTACCACCACCAAAGCATCATCTTTATTAATAAGGTAGCGCATGGCAACGCCCATTGCATAGGCGTAAAAGCGCTTATACAACATTTCCTGGTGTTTTAGGTCGCCCTTTTTACACTCCTTAATTAACTCAGCATCTGAGGCGTTATGTTTGATGGACATTTATTATTTCATTCGCTTTAATCTATATTGATTTTTGTAACTAATAGTGCTTGTCAAGGTGTTGTGGTGTTCTGTAGAAGGAAATATCTTATCTAAGATCAAACTGTCGCCTTTAATCACATAGCTATAATCGCCGTGCAAAACTTTGTTGCCAACATAATCCATTGATGATACATAATCCATGGAAAATTTAACCTTTGAAGAATTCTCAACTGTAAATATACCAGTACCATTTGTAGCTGCATACCTATCGCCGCTAAACTTAACTTCTGTGTTAACAGATACAAGCTGATTGACCGGCCCTTCAATAAACTTTCCTGTATATGTGTCGTTAAAAACTACTTTGTCATTATTTTTTTTACAACTCATAAATAAGCATAAGCTTAATGCAAATGGTAGTATTTGTTTGATGGCCATAATAGTTGGTTTATATCTTACTATTACGCAGAGGCGATGAGAAACGCTACAGGGCTACAGATATTTTTTTAGATTTCTATCAGAAACAATTGAGAAATACCGAAGAAAGACTTGAGAAACACTTGAACTTAAATATGTTATAGAGATGTTTAAACAATGCTTAAGGGATGGTTGAAATATCCTCATACATATTGCAACCATCTTCCAACGATCTTTCAACCATCTTCCAACCCAAGTGTTTCTCAAGTATTTCAAGTAAAATAGTCGTACTTCCCGTGTATTATCATCCCTGCATCATTACTCTTGCGTCATCCTAGAGCTATTGTCGTCGAGATGACGCAGGGGAGTAAATCGAGCGGGAAACGGGTGATGGCGCGTTCTTAAACCAAATGGCCCATTAGCGGATCGGTAAAGCTTTCTTTCGAATGTTCTGCATGCCCGGCAAATTGCTGACTATAACCCACATGTTTTTCCGAAGTTACAGTAAAATCATACCAGCTATGGCTTGATTTCAGATCAAGAGGGATAAAAATTTCCTCTTGGTTTTTCTTTAAAACGGCCTTAACAGGTGCTTTTTTGTAGCTGTTGTCTTTTACAGTTAAGCTAACTTGCTCACCACTGGTTATACGTTTAACGTGTAACAATACATTTCCATTAACCCTGCTGCCATCTTTTTCACTTTGGTACATTAAAGAAACAGCAATTTTAGGGTCGTTTGCACTGCCTTTATACCTGCGGTAAAAACCGTTTACACTGTATACTTTTAAATCGTAAACGCCATTGTGTAATGGCCAGTTATAGTCTATAGTATCACCTGCATCAACAGTAAAGTTCCAGTTGTTATCGGTAGCATATACTATAAAACCGGTGCCTTTTGCCTTGTCGCCAAAGAATTTATTCCCTGCAGTAAAGCCAATTTTAAACTGGTTGTTTGCTGTATCTAACGCACCATGGGCATAAAGCTCATATGGAATTGCGTTTGCAGGTTTAATACCGGGTTCCTGTTTAGGTAAGTTAGGGTTGCCTTTAGGGTTTTTAATAATGCCTGCAATGGCCAGTTGATCCAGGTTTTTGAAGTTATTAGGTAGTTTGGCGAATTTCGCTTTGTGAATGCTTTCGAGAAAAGGTAACCTTTCAACTGCTTTTGGCAATGGAATATTTTCGCCGTTGTATGGTCTAAATACGGAAGTTAAATCGCCGCATAGACTTCTTCTCCACGAGCTGATGTTGTCTTCGTAAATCTTCTGACCAGTTTTATGACTTAAAAACTGCTCCAAAAATTGGATAGAAGAAGTGTGGTCAAAAACCTGTGAGTTTACATAACCACCTCTTGACCATGGCGAAACCACTACCATTGGTACTCTAAAGCCTAAACCTAAAGAACTTTCTCTCTTACTGTTTTCTCCTATGTAAAGGTATTCAGAGCTGTTGTCTAATGATTTTGAAACTGCTCCTGTTTCTGGATTTTTTGGATCCGGAGATACAAAAGGAGGCAGGTGATCAAAGTATCCATCATTTTCATCGTAAGTAAGGATAAAGATGGTCTTTTTCCATACTTCCGGGTTCTTAGTTAAAATGTCTATGGCTTCTGAAAGATACCAGGCGCCATACCAAGGTGCTCCGGGATGATCCGAGAAGTTACTTGGCGCAACTAGCCAGGAAACAGTGGGTAATTTGCCACCGTCAACATCTTTGCGGAATTGATGCAGTACATCTCCTTTAGGGATTTGTGCGGTTCTTTGCGTCCCTTTATCATCGTAAGTGATGGTTTCAAGATTATGGAAGTCTGGATCATTTCTATTAGTTACAAATGCTCTTTTATGTAAGTCTTGTTGCTCCGGAGTTAATTTATCAAGAGTGTTTACTTCTAAAAACTCAATTTCCTTTGTTACAAAATCAAGCTTCTTTTTTAGTTTATCGTCTGGTTTCTCTTTTAGCTTGGCTTCTAGTTCGGTTTTTGCTTTGCGCAGGTAAACCAGATGCTCAGGATGTCTTTTTACATGATATTGTTTAAAAAACTCCATATCATTATCTGTAAAATTAGCCAGCCAGTCGTCTTCTTCATTTTCCAGACCAACGCCTACACTTAGCTCGTTTTGGTATATTTTCCAGTCTACATTGTGCTTAGACAAACGCTCCGGGAATGTACTCCATGAAACGTTTTCAGAACCGTCTATATACCCGTTAGAGTGGTGTGCTGTTGAGGTTGCATTTTGTTCTTCACGGATTTTGCCGGTCCAGAAGAAACAGCGGTTAGGACTGGTTCCTGTTAATATAGAACAGAAATTATGGTCGCAAACTGTAAATGCATCGGCCAGGGAATAGTAGAAGGGGATGTCCTCGCGATTGTAATATCCCATGGTTAATGGCATATCAGCATATTCCTTATTGCCTGATCTTTTGGCTTCCAGCCATCCATCGTATTTTCCGTTATTTCGGGCATCTACCTGATTTTCCCATGAGTGTGGAAGCGCGCTCATCCAGGTTGCTTTTGTATCTTTAATGTTTAACCGGAATGGGGCATAGGTTTGACCTTTTTTATTGCTTTGCAACCATACAGGGTATTGATTAGGTAGGGCAATAGCTCTAGGATCGTTAAAGCCCCTTACGCCTTTAAGCGTGCCAAATGCGTGGTCAAAAGACCTGTTCTCCTGCATCAAAAATACCACATGTTCTGCATCTAAAAAGGTACTGCCCACTTTAGGGTCTATTGCCATAGCTCTTTGTATTGATGGCGGTAAGATGCCAGCTATGCCTAGCGCACCGGTTAATAGGGATGCTTTTTTGATAAAGTCTCTTCTGGTTTCCATTTAAGTGTGTTATAATAAAAGGATTGGTTAGCCTAAACTAATCAATCCTTCGAATAAATTATAAAGAATATGAGCTTATTTTACCCACCAAACTTGTTGGTTAATTTTATCGTTTCCTGCACCAAACTGAGTTTCAATTGCTTTTGAAACATTGTCTCTGTTGTTGTCGTATTCCGATTGAGGATAAATCCAACGGTAAGGAACGGTAACACCAGCAGGGCGACGGAATTCGGGATATCCTGTTCTAAGGTTGTCATAAAATGCGCTCCATCCCGATTGGAAAAACGTTCTTAAATACTTTTGAGTAATTATCTGCTCCATTTTCTGGGCAGTTGTAGTGCTCAAGGCAAAGTTGTTTACTGGCAATGCCAGGTAATCGTTTGCTTTTTCTTCTGTTAAATAAGCCTCATAGCCTTTAACATAGGTTTGATAGAATTTAAAGGATGCCTTTACACCGTTTTTATAATGTTGGTTGGCATCGCCCGAAATCCAGTTTCTTACAATTCCTTCAGCAATAATAAATTCCTGTTCTGAGTAGCCCATTAGTACTAATGGCTCATTTGTAGGGTTGCTTGGAAAGCGGTCATTCACTTTAGATACCTTACCTGCTGCGGCTTTAATGCTGGTTTCTGCATATGGAGCAGCAGGGTCGCCACCTTCGTATGAGGTAAAATCATTAATTGGTTTACCCGCCTCTTTGCCAATTTTTGTTTGCGTACAATACAAGAATAAACGCGGGTCTTTTCTGTTTTGAAGATGCTCTATAAAAGTAGATGCCATGAACATACCAGATCCGAATCCGCTTGAGTTGAACTCCGGATAGCGGTTCCCTTCCTGATCTAGAAAGATCAGCTGCCCATCACCATCGGCTTCAGTATTGCCTAAAATAGGCTCGCTTTGTACAATCTGAGCAAAGGTTTCTTTAACTTTCAGGTCGTTGTCGCTTTCTTTTTTTGATAAAGTCATCAATACTTTTAATCTGAAAGAGTTAACCAGCCTGCGCCATTTAGCTGCATCGCCTTTGTAAATGATGTCGCCAGCAATGATTACGTTTAAGCCTTTAAGCATGTTGTTTGCCTCATCAAGCTCTTTAAGAATACCTTGAAACACGGTTTTCTGACTGTCGTAAACAGGCGGCATATAACCTGCCTGATCTTCTCCTTTCAGGGCTTGATTGTAAGGGATATCGCCAAAAGTAAGGGTCAGGTTGTAAAAGTAATAGGCTCTAAAAAATTTGGCTAAGGCGATGTAAGAGTTGTCGTTAATACGGCCGGCTTCTTCTATCATTTTAGTCACATTTCTAAGAGAGGAGTAGGGCGAAAAGTCGCCTCTTCCCCATTTAAAATACTGGCCTTCACTTTCGCCATCTGTTTGTACAAGCATACGGGTTGCATACAAAGGCGAAGTACCGCTGTATGCGCGGAAGGTATCCCACTCAATTTTGGTAAGCAAAAGCTGCGGGTGGGTTTGGGTAGGTTTGTTCGGGTCTATGTTCATTAAATCCTGGTCCTTGCATGACGACATAAGGAGTACCCCGGCTAGTAAACTATATATTAATTTTTTCATTATTCTTTTGTTTTAAATGTGATAGCTGTTAAAGTTTTACGCTTAATGAGAAGCCGATAAATCTTGCAGATGGGTCTTGCAGGTTATCGTCATTACCGTAATCAGGATCTAGTAATGGCATTTTCTTCCACATCAAAGGGTTGTAGCTGTAGGCAGATACGTGAACTGATTTTAAACTGCCCATTTTTATAACCTTTGCAAGGTCGTAGCCTACCGATATTCTTCTTAATTTGAAGAATGAGCGATCAAAAACGTTAGCAAATTTCTTGTTCTCTTCTTCGGTAACTCTTGCCTGGTATGGATAGATCTGACTCCATGTTTGCCAGTTTACAGCAGTTGTGTTTTTCTTATAGGTACGTGTATCTGAAAGTACGTTTCCGTTTACATCTCTTTTAAGCTCGCCACCGGTAATTACTACACCTTCTGGAATGTAAATTGCTTTTCCGGCTGCGTATTCTGCGTCTCTGAATTCAACAGAGCTAGGATGTTTACCACCCCACCACATTTTTTCGATAGTTACTGAGCGCATAACGCCACCCCATGCACCATCGATATCGATGTTTACATCAAAACCTTTTATCATGAACTTGTTTTGCAAGCCTAATCGCCAGCTCGGATCGCTATGGCCAAGGTTTACGTTGAAGTTATCTCTGGTAGGCAAACCAGTATTTGGATCAAGAATTACCTCGCCTGTGGCGCTTTTTTGCCATACTGTTCCGTAGAAGCTATCTGCTCTTTCGTTTAATTTCAGATCGCCAAACTTAGCCTGGTTGTTATAGATTTCTGTTAATTTCTTTACAGAAGTGCTCCAGTTTGCGGCAATATCCCAGCTAAAGTTCTGGCTTTTTACAGCACTATAATTGGCCATTATTTCCAGACCCTGAGTTTTGTATTTGTTGCCGTTTACCTTACGTGTTTTAAAGCCAGATGCCTCTGATGTGCTTAAATCTATGATCTGGTTTTCATCAATTACATTGTAATAGGTAAATTCTAAGCCCACTTTTTTTACCAGTGAGGTTGATAAACCAACTTCGTACGATGTAGATTTTTCTGGATTGATGTTAGGGTTGATGATCCCGTTAGGGTAGGTAACAGATGGTGTTGATCCGTAGGTTACATCTTTTGTATAGGTGGAGCTGATGCTATATGGAGCAAGATCGTTTGATACTTTGGCCCATGAGGTGTAAAGTTTAAGGTAGTCTAAGGCTTTAGGCATTTTAATATAATCTGAAACCATAGTACTTAAAGATGCAGATGGATAGAAGTATGATCTGTTTTCTTTTGCAAGGGTTGATGACCAGTCGTTTCTGCCGGTTATGTTTAAGTACACCGCATTAAACAAATCGAAATTTGCCGATCCGTATACACTTCGGATAGATTTCTGCTCCAGGTAATTTGTTGCCTGTACCGGGCCCTGGGTGTTGTTTAAGCTATAAACAAAAGGCACAATTAGACCGTCACTAGATGCATATTCTTGCTGTATGTCTCTATTGAAAGTGGATGCACCCGCGTTTAAAGTAAAGTTTAGATCTTTAGAGATCTCTTTATTGTATGAGGCAAGGAAATCCAGATCGACATTCATTTGTGAATTGTTCCACATTTTGTAATCCCCATTTCTTGAATCGCCGTAGTTCATGTACGATTTAGGGCTTTTCATGTTGTCGAACGATTTGTTTTCACGTCCCGAAGCTCTTGCCTGCAAGCTTAACTCAGGCGTTACCTGCCATCTAAGTTTTGCTTGTGCATTTAATACATTTCTGTCTGTTGCCTGTGTAAGTTCTTCTGAAGCAAAGTATGGGTTGTTGTACCAGGCGTAGTTATAGTTTGCCTGTCTGTATCCTTCCATGCCTGGAACATACATATGGTCTCTAAGGTCTTTGCCATTTACGTCGTCGCCCATCCATATCAAAATGGTGTACATATGGTTTTTAGGTCCGTATCCGTAACGTGGGTAGTTTGGAGAGCTAACTTTGTTGTAAGATAGGGTAGCGTCTAATTGAAGATTACTGGTAAGGTTAAATGAAGAGTTAAAGTTCATACCACCTGTTGTAAGTGAGGTATTTGGCACCTGACCTCTTTGAAATGAATATTTACCTGAGGCATAAAATTGTGCTTTGGCACCTTTATAGGCTACCGAGAAATCGTTATTGGTTACTATACCGGGTCTAAGAAAATCGTTTAGGTTGTCGTGTCTAACCCAATCGGTAGGTACTCTTTCGTATTTAGATTTATCATCATAAATAGTTCCTTTAACATTTCCGTACCATTGTATGGTTTCTCCGGTTTGCTTGTTTCTGATAGGGCTGTTCCATTGTGCAATTTTAACCCCTGGCTGAAATTTAGGCCCCCAGATCATATCACCATCAGAGATACCTCCATCTTCACCATCCCAGAATTCGTACTTGCCGTTAGATCCGTTTCCGTATTCGGTTTGCGTTTCAGGAAATACAGTGAAGCCTGCAGTAACCATATTGTTGGTGTTGATGTTGATCTCCAATCCGTCTTTTTCAGCATTTTTTGTAGTGATTAAGATTGCGCCATTTTTACCTCTGGAACCATATAAAGCAGATGCAGTAGTACCTTTTAGTACGTTTATATTGGCAATATTATCACCGGAAACATCGAAAAAGTCCGTTTCAACAGGAACGCCATTTATAACAATAAGTGGATTTTTACCTCTTAAAGAGAAGCCTGGTGCCTGGAACATCCCAGTAGGGTTGTTTACCGTTAAACCAGCAACTTGTCCGGATAGGGCATTACCGATGTTCATTGTTTTTGATTCTGACAACACATCTAATTTTACTTCCTGCGTTGCATAACCAATTTTTTTCTTTTGTTGCTTAATACCAATTGCAGTTACTACTACCTCGCCAAGTGTTTTAGAATCTTCCTGGAGGGTAATGTCGAGCTGAGTTTTACCTGCTACATCTGCGTTTTGAGAAATATAGCCAAGGTAAGTAAACGTAAGTGTGGCATCGGCAGCTGCCGGAATGCTGTATTTACCCTCGAAATCTGTAACTGTTGCTTTTTTTGAATTTGCTACACTTACACTAACGCCTGGTATGCCCACGCCCTTGGTGTCTTTTACGACTCCTTTAATGAGATTTTGTGCTATGGCTGCCTGAGCGAAGAAGAGGCATATAACACTAAATAAAAGTAGTTTTCTTTTCATGTTTGAGTTTGATTTTTACAGCGCAAAGCTAGATGAGTGCTGTAAAATCAATATGAAAATGGGATTATGGTTTTGTGATTTTGAGGTGGTGGAAAGACCGTGCCTATAACTTAAAGGTTATAGATTAAACTAATTGTTAACTATGTATTAGGTTTCTGTTTTCTATGAATAACGATGTTGTTTTATTTCCGTAAATTTGTGCCATTATAATTTAATATTAGGAAACTGTGTCGTTAGATAAATTAAAACTAAGCAAGTCGCTGGTAACAGCAATGAATGATGCCGGATATATATCTGCTAAAGAAATTCAGGCAAAAACTATGTCCAGGATAATTGGCGGGCAAGATATTATTGCTGTTGGACCTGAAGGCTGTGGTAAAACCACAACCTACGTGCTTGGCGTTTTAATGCGTTTAAAATACAGTACTGATGAGGCTCCTAAAGTATTAATTCTGGTTCCGGATCAGGAACGTGTGCTTGCAGTAATTGAAGAGTTCAGACTTTTAAGCAAAAACCGCAATCTGCGTATTATCGGCTTGTACGGTACAGGGGGCATGGATGAGGTGATTCAGGAACTGCTTGACGGTATTGATATTGTGGTTGCTACACCTACCAGAGCACGCGCGGTATATTTAAAACTTGGCCTTAACTTAAACAGGTTACAAATGCTGATAGTTGATGATGCTGAAGTGATTGTAAAGCAAGGTATGCAGTTACCGGTTTGTGAATTGGCAAGAAGTGCCGGTAAAGTTCAGCATTTAATTTTTACTACTGTTGTTCATGATAAACTGAACCTGATGATTGATCAGTTTATGAATTTCCCTACTACTTTAGAGGTTGAAGATCTTGGAGATAGTAAGGCAATAACGCACGAGCTTTTGCTATATCAGGTGCCTAATTTTAAAACCAAGGTGAACTTACTGAACCTGTTGTTGCGTGATGATGAGGTGTTTGATAAGGTTGTGATTTTTGTGAATTCGAGATTAACAGCGCAGAAACTTGGTAAAACTTTACACTCGGCCAAACCAGGTGAGGTTTCTGTATTGAAGCCTTTGTTTTTTGATGAAGAGGGTTTTGATCATATAGAAGATTTTAAAGATACCCCTGAAGCAAGGGTTTTAGTTATAGCCAATGAGGGATCTGCAAATGTAGACTTATCGGGTATTCCATTTTTATTCCACTTTGAGGTTCCTGAACAAAAGGAATTGTTTTTAAGCAGGGTTGTAAAATCAGACTCGGAAGAGATTGTGGCCATTACTTTTGCTACTGATATGGAACTGGTAGATTTAAGGAAGATTGAGCAGTCGTTAGGTGCAAAAATTCCGGTTATGGATTTGCCTGAAGATTTGGTGATTGATAAAGTCGCTAAAGCCTCTACTAAAATTAAAACAGTAAAAGAAACTGTTGACGCTCCAAAAGGTGGTGGTGCTTTTCATGATAAAAAAGAAAGCAACACGAAAGATTATAACTATGGAATAGGGCAGAAAGCTAAAATGACAATGAAAAAGAAACACGGTTAATTATACCGTGTTATTCTATATAGGGTGCTAACTTTTCTTTAGGTATAAACTCTGCGCGATAAGGCATAATACTACTTTTGAGCATCCAAAGGAAAGTACCTTTAAAGTTGGTAAGTACTACAGTATGCCTTTTTGAGGTACATTGTAAAATTGTAGTATCAGCTATCAGGTAAGAGCTTCCCATGCGGTCGTTATAGATTTCCTGCGGAAGCTTTGTTTCGGTAACCAGTTGTGATGTTTTATCGCTTTCATTTAGCTTAAATATCAGTGTTCTGGATAGTTTTTTACTGGTGCCATTGTCGAACAGCATCAGGTTACCCTGATTGTTCATGTGAACGGAATGACCTTGGTCAAAGGTGCTTCCTTCGGGCATTTTAAAGTCGCCATCTTTACCGAACTTCCAGATCACTTTACCTGTTTTGGCGTCTATTTTCCAGATTTGTCCGTTGTTATAAAAGGAAATAATGTAATTGCCATCCTTATCAAAGTTTAAGCTGTTTGCATGCATCCAGTCTTTCTTATCCCTCATTAAATTTTTGTCCTTTAACGGATCAAGCTCGTCAAATACTTTCCAGCTCCATACTTTCTTGCCTTTCCTGTCTAGTACTAAAATACCATCGCTCTTAACGGTGTCTTGTTTGCTGCCGCCATATTTACTAAGGTCCATTATCTTTTGTTCTACACACAAGGTAACTACCTGATTTTGCTTGTTTAATATAATTTCGTGATGTATGGTTTGCTTAAAATCCTTTTCACCTTTTTTAAGATGAAGCAGGGTATCGCCATTTAAAGATATCTCCAGTATTTCATTGCCATAACTGGTTGGGTACTCATCATTACCAAGAATGGAAAGCAGGGTTTTGTTTTGGGTAAAGTGGGTGGTTTTAAAACCTGTTCCATCTACCTGGTGATACCATTTTATTGCGCCTTTAGCATCTATAATGAAAATGATGCCGGGTATTTCTCTTCTGTAGATAAGCATATAACCTTGTTTGAAAGAGGTAGGTATTACCTTAGGATCTGGTGCGTAAACTTTAAAGAAGTCCTGTATCCACATTGGGAAGTCCGTGGTTTTAAAGTCGTAGGTTTTGCTTTTGGCTTCGCATTTACTGGTCTGTGTAATTACACGATACCGATATTCTTGTTTGGGATTTAAGTTGGTCATCACGATGCGGTGATGCTTTTTGTTGACCGAAACGGGAGTTCTTGTTATTTGCTTTTCTTTTCCCTTTGGCCAATATTCAATTGAAACATCTAAAGAGGTTTTGAGTTCTACATCGGCATGTACCTTTAAGCTATTCCTATCTGGAGCGCTGAGTTTTATCTCTATAATTTGTTGCTCGCACTGGTTAGCGCAGGCACTTAACAGAAATAAAAAGAATAGGGGAATCAGTCTCTTTATGAATTGCATATGAATAGTTTTTTAGCTGTAGTACAAGGTAATATGAAAATGTATAGAAACAAAAAACGGGATACAATACCGTGTAGGTTGCTGTATCCCGATTAAATTTATTAATTATTAAAGTCTTCCTGCATTGCTCAGGTTCGGATTTAAATCGACCTGAGTTTGAGGATAAGGGAAATACTTGTGTTTGGCAATATCTATAGAAAATACTTGTGTTTGGCAATATCTATAGA